>CAYGJI010000017.1:0-38111 GCA_964350125.1 uncultured Paludibacter sp.
CCGTGTGAGTCGAGAGGTTCACGCACGGTTCTGTGAGAGGCTTGAGCTGAAATGCTCTTGCCTACTTGACCGCCAAAACGTGTTGGATCCCTTATAAAAGGTTGCTGACCAGCGTACATTATGATTTTGGGGAATGCCAGTTGTTAACAATAAAAATCACTTGAAATGAAAAAGTTTGGAATTACATTCATCATGTTTGTATTTTTTCTATCATCTTGTAATGACTTTAATTTCGATGTAATTTATTCAACATATAAAGGTCATCAAATCATTAAGAAAGTAGTAAGTGAGAAATATCCGGAATCAGATGGTTATTTCTATTATAAAGACAGTAAAGATTCAGATGAGCAAGATCTTAAATTGTTTATACGTGTAATGGATGGCAATGAGTCTTTAGACCCGATTTTATGGTCTGATAATGGTAAGAGTTTTGTTTTTCTGTTTCGGGGAAGAATCTCAAAGTTAGATAGTACGACATTTAACACCAAGTTAGTTTTATTTAGCGTGGAAGATGGTATCGCAATAAGGAAGCTTGAGTTAAAGAATAAAGATATTAAGAATTATTTCTATTCAGACAGTATATTTAATTATGTTATAGAAGATAAGCTCGATACTATTTCTGTGAAAATTTGAGCCCGATGCTCATATTCAATTATCAAAATGCACGTTTGGTAACATGCACTAAGCGCAACCCTATCGGGTGTGCCGCTTAGTGCCGATATGTTGCGGTCAGGCTATGATGACAGTTCAAACATTAAACATACAAACAAAAATGACAGACCTTCAGGAATTAATTGACGACTTCACCGCATTAAAAATTGAAGAAAGAAATGGTATGACATTTCTCGAAATTGCGAATTATTGAATTTGCACATATCATATGCTCGTATAATACAAATCATTTTTATTACGAAAGAGCAGTAGATGTTGAATTTGTATTGAAAATTCACACACTAAAAGAAGTTGATTTAATAAATATTAACGCTGGCGACTACATGTTTTCAGTTCCGTCCAGTATATTAGATGGAACAAATTTATCTTTGCATTCGTATTTGGCTGTTTTGGATATAAAATGTACGATTTGAAACTAAGCAGTAAAATTAATTTGACAACAGCAGTAGATTATTGGGCTCAACTATCAAATCTGAATTTTTATAATACAAATTTTAAAAGTGGCTTTCATATAAACCAAGATTTAGAATATAAGTTTGGGCACGACAAATTTAGCAATAGAAATAAAATATCTCTATACTTAGGATACGATTACAAAACTAAAGGGTATTTGCCTGAAACCTTAGAGCTAAATGAACATTTCAAAGTCAACTTTGGCATAAGAGTAAATCTATAAAACGAACGAATAATTATGCCCCCACATATTCCCGTCCGAAATGATCGAAAATACTGTAGAAAACTATCATGCCCGCTTAGTGTAATTTACCGGGGGCTTACTTTTTAATCTATTGTCCTATTTAAGCTGGTTGTGACGCTATCCTATATAGATAAAATTTGTATGATACCCAGCAGATTCTCATTGACGGGTTTGTCGTCCTTGATGGCTTTGGTAAAGGGTACATGCACAATCTCATCATTGTTGATCCCAATCATGATGTTGCGCTGTTCGTCGAGCAGGGCATCGATTGCGGCTACACCCATCCTGCTTGCAAGTATCCGGTCGAAAGCAGTTGGCGAACCGCCCCGTTGAATGTGACCTAAAATGGTCACACGAACATCGTATTCAGGATGATCGCGGCGAACACGCTTTGCTAAACCATTGGCGCCACCCGTTATTTCACTTTCTGCCACAATCACAATACTGCTGTTTTTCGATTTTCTGAAGCCGTTTTTTATGAGTTCTTCCAGTTGATCCACCTTGGTTTCGCGTTCGGGGATAATGGCAGACTCAGCACCCGAGGCAAGAGCGCTGTTGAGGGCCAGAAAACCCGCATCCCGCCCCATCACTTCAATGAAGAATAGCCGTTCGTGCGAGGAAGCCGTGTCGCGGATCTTGTCCACCGCCTCTACAATGGTGTTGAGTGCGGTATCGTAGCCAATGGTGTAATCCGTACCACACAGGTCGTTGTCGATGGTGCCCGGAAGTCCGATGACAGGAATGTCGAATTCCTGTGCAAAAATGCGGGCACCGGTAAATGTTCCGTCGCCCCCGATTACAATTAGTGCGTCAATCTCTTCTTTCCGGGTATTTTCCCAGGCAATTTTCCGACCTTCAGGTGTATGAAACTCAGCACACCTGGCCGTCTTCAGGATTGTTCCCCCCTGTTGAATGATATTGCTTACATTCTGGGTCTGAAATTCCCTGATCTCCCCCGAAATGAGTCCGCGGTATCCCTTATAAATGGCTTTCACACGAATACCGTTGAATATTGCCGCGCGGGTCACCGAGCGTATCGCCGCATTCATTCCGGGTGCATCACCTCCCGAGGTTAATAATCCGATGCATTTAATTTTGGCCATATTGTTAACTTAATAAAGTTGAGGCAGCATAGTGTAATAAGTAACAGGAAGAAAATAATGTCATATTTTAAACGCATTTAAAAACAACATAAATAATTAATTGATGCTCTTTTGAACGTCTTTTGTACTTTCATTCGGTTGTTTAGCCCGCTAAACGCCCTCACTCAAGTCCAAAATCCATTTCAAAATAGCTATCAAAAATTACGACATTATTTTCTTCCTATTAATTAGCTAAACAGGTTAGCAAAAAAACGCTTCAAAATTACAGCATTTGAATGGATATTTTTGGGCGTTAAATCAAAAATTGCAAAAAAAGATACGAATTTTATCCAAGGGGCGAAACAGTTCTGGGTGATTGAGTCTATATTCGTTGTAAGTCTGTTGTTTCAACGGGCTTTTTTTATACTTTTGCACTTTATTTCAAACACATTCCATGGAATCAGTAAGAGTCAGATTTGCCCCCAGTCCTACAGGTCCGCTACATATCGGCGGTGTAAGAACAGCCCTGTACAATTATCTTTTTGCCCGCAAACAAGGAGGTACAATGTTGCTTCGTATCGAAGATACCGATTTGGCCCGCTTTGTGCCCGGAGCCGAAGAGTATATTGTGGAGGCACTCAACTGGTTGGGAATCAACATCGACGAAGGGATTGGCGCTGTAGGTAAAGGCTTACATGCTCCTTATCGCCAAAGTGAACGCAAAGCCATTTATCGCCAATATGTTGATAGGCTGCTCGAAGCCGGTCTGGCTTATATTGCCTTCGACTCGCCCACCGAGCTCGAAGCCAAAAGGGCCGAAATCCCCAATTTTCAATACGATTCCAGTACACGCAGTAAGATGCTGAACTCATTAACACTAAGTAGTGAAGAAGTGAAAAGTCGCATTGAGCGGGGCGATCAATATGTGGTACGTATTCTGATTGAACCGGGGAATGAAATTTTTGTAAACGACCTCATCCGTGGCGAAGTGGTTGTTAATTCAACGGTAATTGATGATAAGGTGCTGTTTAAATCATCCGATGGTTTGCCTACCTACCACATGGCCAATGTGGTTGATGATTACCTGATGGAGATTACCCACGTTATCCGCGGCGAAGAGTGGCTCCCATCTGCTCCGCTGCATGTACTGCTTTATCGCTATCTGGGCTGGACCGACCGCATGCCGAAGTTTGCTCACCTGCCTTTGTTGCTGAGGCCCGATGGTAATGGGAAGCTAAGTAAAAGGGATGGCGACAGGCTGGGATTCCCCGTGTTTCCGCTGATGTGGCAGGATCCCAAAACGGGAAATATTTCTTCAGGCTACCGCGAAGCAGGCTATTTTCCGGAGGCAGTAGTGAATTTTCTGGCTCTGCTCGGTTGGAATCCTGGTAACGACCAGGAGATTTTTTCGATGGAAGAGTTGATTCAGCTTTTCTCGCTCGACAGGGTGAGTAAAAGTGGTGCTAAATTCGATTTCGAAAAAGGAAAGTGGTTCAACCATCAATATTTACAACATAAACCGATTGAAGAAATTGCAGATTTATTCCAACATATTCTGGTTGAAAAAGATATTATTGAAGATTCAGATCAAGTATTAAAGATAGTATCATTGGTGCGTGATAGAGCGCATTTTGTGAATGAGCTCTGGGAACAGGCTTCCTATTTCTTTGTTGCCCCGGAAAGTTATTGCGAGATGGCTGTTAAAAAACGCTGGAAAGCCGATACTCCCAATCAGATGTTGCAGCTGGCTGAATTGCTCGAATCGCTCAACGATTTTAGTGCGCATTCTACCGAGACAGCGGTGAAAGCATGGATGGAAGAAAAAGGCTATGGCATGGGAGCTGTGATGAATGCTTTCAGATTATGCGTGGTGGGCGAATCGAAGGGCCCACACATGTTTGATATTATAGAGATTATTGGTAAGGAAGCCACCATCAGCAGACTACTGAAAGCTGTTGAAACAATCAGATTTTAAGTAGATAACCCCATGCAAAAACGACATGCCGATTCGCAACGTTATTTCAGCGAACAAATTTATACTACCCAAAAATACGTTATTCCTTTTATCAACGAGGTTCGAAGTGTGGATGCTTCATTCAGGGTGTTCGAAATTGGTTGTGGCGAAGGAGGTAATCTGAAGCCATTTGTTGATTTGGGTTGCAGTTGTGTTGGGGTTGATTTAAGTTCCGGAAAAATTGAAAAGGGACGGAAACTGTTCGAAGGAGTAAAAAACATCGAACTTATATGTAGCAACATATACGAAATGCCCGATTATTTTGGCAAATTTGATGTTTTGATTATTCGCGATGTAATTGAACATATCCATGATCAATCCAGATTCCTCGAATTTATTCAACATTTTATGGCTAACAATGCATTGGTTTTCATCGCTTTTCCTCCCTGGCAAAATCCTTTTGGGGGGCATCAGCAGATGTGTCGTAGTAAAGTATTGTCGAAGTTGCCCTATTTTCACCTGCTTCCGGTACCGCTGTACCGCAATTTGCTGAAGCTTTTTGGTGAAACTGAGTCAACCATTATAGGGTTACTCGAAATCAAGGAGACAGGCATCAGCATGGAGCGTTTTGAAAAGCTGAGCGTGAAGCACGGATATGCTTTCAGACAGAAAACACTGTTTTTCATCAATCCCAATTATGAAATAAAGTTTGGACTGAAACCGCGCAAAGTGTACAATTGGCTGGGTAGTTTGCCGGTTATCCGTAATTTTTACATCACTTGTGGATATTATTTGCTCAGCAGAAAAGAAGAGTTCAGCAACATATGAAAAAGGTGTTGATAATCACATATTACTGGATTCCCAGTGGTGGAGCAGGTGTGCAACGCTGGGTAAAGTTTTGTAAGTATCTGCGCGAAACAGGTTGGGAACCTATCATTTATACACCTTCCAATCCGGAGTATCCTTCTGAGGATTATTCTTTTGAAAAGGACATTCCTCAAGGTGTGCAAATCGTAAAAACACCCATTTGGGAGCCTTATAATATTTACAGATTCTTTGCAGGCATGCGCGGAAAAAAAATTCAGGCAGGATTTATCTCCGAGAACAAAAAGATGGGCTGGAAAGACAAACTCTCCATCCGCTTGCGTGGTAACTTACTGATTCCTGACCCGCGCCGATTCTGGGTGAACCCTTCAGTCAGCTTCCTCCGCCGATTTTTAAGGGAGCATCCTGTTGATGCAATAGTTACTACGGGGCCACCGCATTCGATGCACCTGATTGTGATGAAACTTAAACGATATTTTCCGAAACTACCATGGGTTGCTGATTTCAGAGACCCATGGACCAATATCGATTTTTACAAAGAATTAGGCCTGACATGTTGGGCCGATCGGATTCATCATCGTTTGGAGAAACAAGTGGTACAGTGTGCCGATGCGGTTGTGGTTGTTTCGTCGGGAATGAAAACAGAATTTGAATTACTGCAACCAAGCAAGATGCATATTATCCCCAATGGATACGATGAAGAGGATGTGACAATCTGCAATGCAAAGCCAGATTTGCATTTCAGTATTTCTCATATTGGGACACTCAATGCTGCCCGCAATCCCCTGGTGCTGTGGAAGGCTCTATCGCAGCTTTGTTCCGAAGATGCCACTTTCAGCAATGATCTGCAGATTCAATTGATTGGCAAGGTTGATTTTTCGGTCATCGAAAGTTTACATGCCTGTGGTTTAGCCAGGCAAATTCACAAAATTGATTATCTGCCACACAATGAGGCCATAGTAAAACAGCAAAGTTCGCAGGTTTTGTTATTGCTTATCAACCGTACAGCCAATGCCAAAGGCATACTTACCGGCAAGTTTTTCGAATACCTTGCATCGGGCCGGCCGGTATTGGGCATAGGTCCGGTGGATGGAGATGCCGCTGAAATTCTGAATCAAACAGGCGCAGGCAACATGGTTGGATTCGATGACTTGGCAGCAGCCATAGCTGTTATACGCGAATGGTATGCCTTGTACAAAGCCGATCGACTGAAGTTGAAGGCAGAATCTGTAGTACGTTTCTCCCGCCGGAATTTAACACACGAATTGTCGAACTTATTAAATCAATTAAACACAAATGCGTAAGATAATCACTGTAATAGGAGCTCGTCCGCAATTCGTGAAAGCAGCAACACTCAGCCGTCAATTGTCGAAAATGGGTATAGAAGAGAAGTTGCTCCATACCGGACAGCATTTCGATGAAAATATGTCGCAGGTGTTTTTCGACGAAATGGAAATTCCACGGCCGGCTTTCAACCTCGATATTCACGGAATGGCTCATGGTGCTATGACCGGCAAAATGCTCGAAGGCATAGAACAGATTTTGCTGGATGAAAAACCCGAAGGAGTACTGGTGTATGGCGATACAAATTCAACTTTAGCCGGTGCTTTAGCTGCAGTGAAACTACATATTCCGGTGATTCATGTGGAAGCCGGACTGCGCTCGTTCAATATGCAGATGCCTGAGGAAATCAACCGCATACTTACCGACCGCATTTCGTCTTTGTTACTTTGCCCCACCGAAACGGCTGTGCAAAATCTCAAACGCGAAGGTTTTGACGTTTTGCCCGCAAAGGTTGTGCGTAATGGCGATGTGATGCAGGATGCTGCCATGTTTTATGCCGATGCTGCCGAACTGCGCTCACAGATACTTCAACAGTATGCACTGAAGGATTTTGTGCTGGCTACCATCCACAGGCAGGAAAATACCGATGATCCCGAAAAGCTGAAAGCGCTTATTGCCGGATTGAACCAAATCAACCGTGAGATTCAGGTAGTATTGCCAGTGCATCCACGTACCAGTAACCTGCTCAAAATGTGGGACATTAAGCCTGAATTTCTGATGATCGACCCTGTTGGGTATTTCGACATGATTAAATTGCTCAAAAACTGCAGGATGATAATCACCGATAGTGGCGGTGTTCAAAAGGAAGCATTCTTTTTCGGGAAATTCTGCATTACCTTACGCGAGCAAACCGAGTGGACCGAATTGGTTGAGCATGGATTCAATGTTTTGGTTGGTGCCGATGCAAACCTGTTAGCTAAAGCATTCAGTAAATTCATGAATAGTAGTGCCGACTTCAGTATAGATTTGTACGGCGGGGGCAAGGCTGCCGAGCGGGCTGTGGAGGAGATTTTGAGTCTTTGATAAGCTCTTCTTTAAATACACATTTTAACGAGTGAAAAAAGAAAGAAACATATATTTGTTCACAAATTCATTCCCATACGGGAAGGGTGAATCCTTTTTGGCCAATGAGTTAAAAAATCTTGTTGATGAATTTCAACGTGTAATCATAATCCCCCTTCAATCAGACAAAGGCATCAGAGAAATTCCGAAGAATATTGAGGTACTAAAGCCCTTATATTCATTTGACACCAAGAAATGTCGTTTGAGATTCATTTATACCGGGATTTTTAATTTTTCTCCATTTTCTTTTGCCTTGAAAGAATTGAGAATGAATAAGCCATACACTAATTATCTGAAATTCTGGGAATTCATGACTTTTCTGCTCAGATTCAGAAGTGCTTTACATCATTTGCATATCAGCCCCGGTTCACAGGATGTTTTGTATTTCTACTGGGGTAATACTTCAGTAATACTTGCTCCGATATTAAAAAGTAAATTTCACTGTAGTATTGCAGTACGTTTTCATGGAAGTGACCTTTATGAGGAAGCAAAGGTTGGATATATACCCTTTCGGCAATACGTGTTCCCTGCAATCGACCAGTTTATCACTGTTTCCGAATTTGGCAGAAGGTATCTTCTGAGTAGATATCCCGAATGGCTGAATGAAAAGAAGGTCGTTGTTTCGAGACTTGGAGTTTTCGACAGGGGAATTAATAATAAACAATCAGACGGGTTGGGGATATTCCATTTGGTTAGCTGCTCAAACCTGATTGAATTAAAAAGGATCGATTTAATTATTAAAGCTTTACAACTGATTGATTTTAAAATTAAGTGGACTCATTTCGGTGATGGCCCTTTGAAAACAATTTTAGAAAACCAAAGCAATGTTTTGCGACCGAATGTTGAAGTTAATTGGAAGGGACACCGATCCAACGAGGAGTTGATCCGTTTTTACCAGGTTACCCATGTCGATTTGTTTCTTAATGTTAGTGCCAGCGAAGGAATTCCGGTTTCGATTATGGAGGCAATGTCGTTTGGAATCCCGGCCATGGCAACCAATGTAGGAGGTGTTTCAGAGTTGGTTGATGAGTTCAACGGTGTTCTTTTACCTGCTGATTTAGATGAAAAGATGCTTGCAAATGCCATTATTTCGTTTGCAGTTAGCAATTGTAATAAAAAGCGCGAAAGTGCACGGGAATTTTGGAATCAGCATTTTAATGCCGACACCAATTATAAACGGTTAGTACAGATAATAAAAGAGTTGTAGAACTATCTTCTTTTTTCAGAATTTCGCTGTAATCACCAAAGTGGAGTAGTAACAAGCATCCAGTAAAAGGGGTTTTTTAAAAATTCGATGGATATGTTTCCGTATTTCTGTGAGTAAAGGTAGTTTTACATGTTCAGCAAAACTCAATTCGCAATCACTGAATCCGCTTTCCATAATCACTTTGGTTAAGGTATAGGGAGAAAACCAGTACCGGTGATCCGTATTGATTACTTCCAGATTCTTGCGTATTCTTTTTGCATTTGAAAGATTGTAAACATTAGGTGCTGTAATTATGATTCTGTCAGTGTTGTTTTTGAATTTGTCATGCAAATTTTTCAAAAAGGCAACCGGATTGTTCACGTGCTCAATTATCTCACCCAGAACCAGATAGTCCCAATTTTCGTTGCCGAATATTGATTCGGCATTTTCTGCCGTTTCAATATTGATGCAGTACAGATTCGGAATTTGATGTTTTTCTTTCAGGTAATGGATTGCTTCCGCGTTAATATCAATACCTATGCAGTGATTCGTGTTTTGAAGCAAAATTCCGTGTAGCCATTTGCCACTCTTCATTTTGTTTTCAATCAATCCCAGATGGTCTGCACAACCCAAATGAACTATATTTTTACCTTTGACAATTTCAGTTAACCTGGCAATTCTGGTTTTCAACTCATATTTTTGAGGAGAAAAATTGAATGTAAGTGCATTTGAAAACGCCTTTCCCTCGAGATACTGATTTATTTCTTTGCTAAAATGCATAATCGACTACTTTTTTTTAATGATTTCCGCTACTTCTTTGATATTTTCAGGATAAAACACGTACAGAAAGAAAATGTAAATTAACAGATAGCCAAGCCCCTGTAATACCAGAATCACAGAAGTTGTAAGCGGCACATAACTAAACAACCAAACTATCATTCCTGTAATTATTGACAAGGTGAGCGTTTTGATGATATCTCCCACCTGATGCTTATAAAAATGCTTAAATAGCTTTTTCACTGAAACCATCGAAATAAGGTAGGCGAGGGAGTTTGCCGCAATAAAACCTATGAGCATGGCTTCAATACCAAAGCTAAAACAAACTATAACAGAAATCAGTATCAGGGATTTCTTGATTATTTCAAGTTTTAAAGTTGTATGAGAAGCACCGGAAGCATTCAGAATATTGATGTTGATGGTGTATTGAGGACTGAAAATGTTGGCAAGTAAAAGTAATTGTAATATTAAAACCGAAGGTAGCCATTTTTCAGTTATTAGTGTCACAACGATGGGTTCAGCAGCAACAACCAGAAATACCACTATGGGGAAAGTTAACATCGAAACAGAAGTGGTTAATTTTCGGAAAATGCGGAGTAAACGTTCTTTGTCATCCTGAATTTTTGTGAATGATGGAAAGGTACCCATCGAAAGAATGCTTTGTGCGGCAGCATTCACTGTTTCACTGTACTTGTTGGCCTGAGTGAAGTAACCTACCTGTTTGATGGGATAAAAACGCCCGATTATTACGACATAAATATGATTGAAAATCACATTCAAAACTGTTTGACCAAACAAAGGCAGGGTAAATCCCCATAACTCCCTGATTGTTCCTTTGTTGAATGTAAATTCAGGCTTCCATCGGTTATGAAGGTTGAAAAGAACTAACCTTAAAAAATGAAAAGCCAGTTGTTGACAAATCAGGGACCACACACCATATTTGTTCACTGCCATTAAAACAGCGATTGTACCACTCACGGCAACACTAAGGATGTTTACAATGGCCAACGATTTGTAATTCAGGTTTCTGAGCAAAATTATTTGCTGGGTTTGATAAAGTGGAAAGATAAGTACTGCGAGAAAAGCTATCCTGGCCAGTGTAGTCAAATCGGGCTGATCGAAAAATCGGGCTAAGAAAGGTGCGGTTAAGTATAAAATGATATAGAGAACAACCGAAACAGTAAGATTTACAAAAAAAATGGTGCTGAAATCGGCGTTATCTACTTGTTTTTTCTTGATTAAACCCTGACCGAATCCACCATCGATGATTACGGTTGAAAGTCCGAAAAAAACAAACAAAATACCTACCAGTCCAAAGTGTTCAGGCATTAGTATTCTTGCAAGAATTATCCCGATTAACAATTGAACTACTTGTACACCAAAAATGTAAACTGAACTCCAGGTCAGCGCGCCAATCATATTTTTTTTGAAATTGTCTCCCATGAAACCTGGTTTTGTTTGTTCAAACAATTTTTTATAATTAGCCTTTACTTCGATTTTATAACATCGAATCCCTCGCCATACACTCCGATAACCGATGCCTGCGAAATAAATGCCTTGGGATCTATTTCCTTGACTATGCGGAAAATGCTTATCGACTCATTTTTGCGTACGACTACCGTCACTACTTTTACCGGTTCTTTCGAATACCAGCCCATGCCATCCAGTATGGTAACTCCGCGGTGCATTTCGGTATTGATCCGGTTGGCAATTGCTTCGAATTCTTTTGAAAAGATAAAAAACTGTACCGATTGTCGCACCCCGTTGATGAGCATGTCCACTGTAACGGTCGAGATGGTCAGGGTGGTGAGCCCATACACTATTTTCTCCAAACTGCCGAATTCGAGAAAATAGGAGGATGAAATGATGAGTACATCGGTGTATAGTAATGCTCTGCCCAGCGTAATGTTGCGGTATTTGTTTACTACCTTGGCGATAATATCGGTGCCTCCGGAACTTCCGTTGTTTAGAAACACAAGTCCAATACCCGCCCCCATAATGAGTCCGCCCAACACACAAGCCATAAAGCTCTCGTTTTCATCAACCAATGTTCCACGCGGTAATTGGGGAATGAAAGTTAGAAAAATTGTTAAAATGCCTACTCCGAGAATGGTTCTTAAACTGAATTGCCCCCCGACAATTTTGAATGCAATCAGCAGAAGTAATGCATTAATTGTGAGGTAGGAAGCAAATACCGGAATACCGGTGGCATAGTAAATCAGAGCACCCACGCCGGTAACTCCGCCACCGGTAATCTGATGAGGTATCAGCAGACTTTTCCAGGCAAATGCATACATCAGCAAGCCCAGAGTGATGAAAACATACTCGCGGATGCTGATCCAGGTTTTTTTGGTAGTTGCTTTGATGGTCATGGAGTTTTTGAAAGAGCAAATACAAAGAGCTATTGGTTCACACTACGATGTTGACGATTTTACCGGGTACGACAATCACTTTTTTGATGGTGGCACCCTGCAGGTGAACTGCTGTTTTCTCGTCGGAAAGGGCAATTTTTTCAACCTCATCTTTATCTAAGTTGGCAGGGAGTTCCAGTGTAAACCGTACCTTCCCGTTGAATGACACGGGGTATTTTACTGTGGATTCAACCAGATATGCTTCATTGCAGACAGGGAATTCAGCATCACACACGGTTACTTCATTGCCAAGGATGTGATAGAGTTCTTCGGCAACATGGGGAGCAAAGGGTGCCAGCAAAATAACAAATGGCTCCAGAATTGCTTTTTTGCTGCATTTTATTGCATACAGTTCGTTCACACAAATCATGAAGGCTGATACCGATGTATTGAATGAGAAGTGTTCGATATCGTGGGTGATTTTCCTGATGGTTTTGTGCAGTATCTTCAATTCTTCGGCAATTGGCATGTCGTTGTTCAGGAGCAGATTGCCATTGCGGTAGAAAAGCGACCACAAGCGCTTCAGGAAGCGGTGAACGCCATCAATACCGTTGGTATCCCAGGGTTTCGATTGTTCAAGCGGACCGAGGAACATTTCGTACAACCGCAGGGTGTCGGCCCCATATTTTTCGATGATATCGTCGGGATTCACCACGTTGAACATCGACTTCGACATTTTTTCAACAGCCCATCCACAAATATATTTAGCATCTTCAGTGATGAATTCGGCCGTTTTGTATTCCGGATTCCACTGTCTGAATTTTTCCACGTCGAGCTGATCGTTGTGAACAATATTGACATCCACATGGATAGGAGTAGTTTCATATTGGGATTTCAGACCCAGTGATACAAAGGTATTAGTGTCTTTAATTCTGTATGCAAAGTTGCTTCGGCCTTGTATCATCCCCTGATTGATCAGTTTTTTGAAAGGCTCATCTTCGCAAACCAATCCGATGTCGAACAGAAACTTATTCCAGAAGCGGCTGTAAATGAGGTGCCCGGTGGCATGCTCGGTTCCACCGATGTACAAATCCACGCTGCGCCAGTATTCATTCGCTTCTTTGCCGACTAATTCGCGGTCGTTACTCGGGTCCATATAACGCAAATAATAGGCTGATGAACCTGCAAAGCCCGGCATGGTGCATAATTCGTAAGGAAATCCATCTTCGGTTTGCCAGTTTTTTGCCCTTCCAAGCGGAGGTTCTCCGGTTTCAGTAGGCAGAAATTTGTCCACTTCGGGTAATTTTAGTGGAAGCTTGCTTTCATCGAGCATGTAAGGCATATCATTCTTATAATAAACAGGAAATGGTTCGCCCCAGTAACGTTGTCTGCTGAAAATAGCATCGCGTAGCCTGAAATTGACTTTTACCCTGCCGATGCCTTTTTCTTCTATATATGCATTGGCCATTTTAATAGCATCTTTAACGGAGAGTCCGTTGAGAAAGCCCGAATTCATCATGATTCCTTCCTTGGCATCGAAGCTTTCATTGCTCACATCACAGCCTTCAATCAGCGGAATTACAGGCAGGTTGAAATGACGTGCAAAGGCATAGTCACGGCTATCGTGGGCAGGAACAGCCATGATGGCTCCTGTGCCATATCCGGGCAATACATAATCGGAAATAAACACCGGAATTTCAGTGCCGCTAACCGGATTGATGGCAAATGAGCCGCTAAATACTCCGGTTACTCGACGATCAGCCAGGCGTTCCCGTTCAGTTCTTTTTTTGGTGGCTTCAAGATATGCATTTACTGCTTCAGCCTGTTCGGCGGTAGTGCAGATATTTACCAGCTCACTTTCAGGAGAGAGTACCATAAAAGTAACACCATAAATGGTATCAGCCCGGGTCGTGAAGATTTTAATGATTTGGTTCTGATCGCGAAGTTTGAATTGTAATTCGGCACCCTCGCTGCGGCCAATCCAGTTTTTTTGAGTCTCGCGAAGCGATTCCGACCAGTCGATTGTGCTGAGTCCATCGAGCAAACGTTGTGCATATGCAGATACACGAAGACTCCACTGGCGCATAACTTTCTGTTCCACAGGATGGCCGCCCCGGATTGAAACACCTTCGCACACTTCATCGTTGGCAAGCACAGTTCCCAACGCCGGACACCAGTTCACTTTCAGATCAGCTAAGTAGGCAATGCGGTAATTAAGCAGCATTGCTTGTTGCTCCTTTTCGCTCATTGCGCTCCATTCAGATGCAGTAAACGACAATTCGGTAGTGGTATGTGCTTTTACTTCAGCAGTTCCCGATGCAGCAAATTTCCCGATTAGCCTACTGATGGGCATTGCCCGCTGTTCTTCAATATCAAAATAATGATTGAACATCTGAATGAATGCCCATTGAGTCCAATGGTAATAATCCGGTTCACAGGTGCGGATTTCACGATCCCAATCGTAACAAAAACCGATTTTGTCGAGCTGTTCGCGATAATGTTCGATGTTCCGCGAAGTGGTCACTGCAGGATGTTGCCCGGTCTGTATGGCATATTGTTCGGCCGGAAGCCCAAAGGCATCGTAACCCATCGGATGGAGTACATTGAAACCTTTAAGTCTTTTGTAGCGGCTGTAAATATCTGAAGCAATATAGCCAAGTGGATGACCTACATGCAATCCGGCACCTGAAGGATACGGAAACATATCCAAAACATAATACTTGGGTTTTTTGGTGTTAATTCCGGTTTTGTAAGTCTGGTGTTCTTTCCAGTATTGCTGCCACTTTAGCTCTATGTCTCTGAAATTGTACTCCATATGTGTTCTGTAAAATATAAACGTGCAAAATTAATTAAAATATTTCATTATTTTTGCAGGTCAAATCTTATAATACACTTTAATACGATGAAAGTACCTGAAGTCGAATTTCATGTTCCCGAGCCAACCCTGCGTCGTTTGCCATGGTATTTGGCCTATGCCAAACTGGTACACAAACAGGGGGAGTTACATCTTTCTTCGACCCAGATAGCGCGCAATATTGCCGTTGATGCATCGATGGTTGCCAAGGATTTGTCGTATGTACAGATTGCCGGACGAACCCGTGTAGGTTATGATGTGAAAGAACTGGTGGATGTGCTCGAATCATTTCTTGGCTTTACCCGCACTCACAAGGCCTTTTTGTTTGGAGTCGGTAGTCTGGGTGGCGCACTCATGCACGATAACGGATTGGAGCAGTTTGGGCTCGAAATAGTTGCAGGTTTTGATGTGAAGTTCGAACTTTCGGGCACTTCCATCAATCATATCCCCATACATCACATTGATCGGTTCGAAGAACTTCAGAAGCAAACGGGAGTGAATATAGGAATTCTGACTGTCCCGGTTGAAAAAGCACAGCAGGTAGCCGACCTGATGGTTCAGGGTGGAATCAAAGCCATATGGAATTTCACGCCTTTCCGCATAGTTGTTCCCGTCAATATTGTGGTACAAAACACTTCCATTTATGCCCATCTGGCGGTCATGTTCAATAGATTAAACGCACTCAAAGGACTTTAATATGAAAATATTTGCTATTGGTCAGAATTATGAAGAACACAATAAAGAACTGAAAAGTCCGAACCCCGGAGAGCCGGTCGTTTTTATGAAACCCGATACTGCTGCTCTTCGCAATAATAAGCCATTTTATATCCCCGATTTTTCGGATGATTTGCATTATGAAACCGAAATTATCATCAAAATTAACAGATTAGGTAAGAATATAGCTCCCCGTTTTGCTTCCCGCTATTATGCTGAAATAGGATTGGGTGTGGATTTTACAGCCCGCGATATACAGCGTCGTCTAAAATCGGCCGGGCATCCCTGGGAAGTGTGCAAGGCATTCGATAATTCGGCCGTAATCGGGCAGTTTGTACCTGTGAGTCAGATAGAAAATGTGCAGAACATCGATTTTCATCTGGATATCAACGGAACTACTGTGCAACAAGGCAATACTGCTGATATGATATTTTCTGTTGACACCCTGATTGCTCATATAAGTAAGTACTTTACACTCAAAATCGGTGATATCATTTTTACCGGAACACCTGCAGGTGTAGGCAAAGTGGCGGTGGGCGACAGGCTCGAAGGTTATCTTTTTGACCAAAAGCTGTTCGATTTTAAAATTAAATAATGTTATCAATCACTAAACAGTACAACATAAGCCCGGAATTTCCGTTTCCTTTGTCGTATTCGAAAATCAAAAAAGGTTTGAATTAAATGATGATTATCCGAAACTTTCTACCCCATATATTATGGCTGATTGTGTTGTTTTTTGTGACCCGAACAGCTGAGGCCGGCATGTACACTTTTAAAACTTCGTCGGTACTTGCAGAGGGTAAATTTGTGAAAATCAGAATAAAAGAATCCGGGGTTTACCGGCTTACTTTCGAGGATATCAACTCCATGGGCATAAGCCCGGCCAATGTCAGGATCTTTGGGTACGGTGGGGCCGTATTGAAACAAAACTTCAGTGTCGATAAGTACGACGATCTGCCTGAAGTAGCTATACACATGGAGAAAGGTGCTGATGGTGTTTTCAATTCGGGAGATTATATTCTTTTTTATGCCCAGGGAGTGAATTCCTGGTCGTATGATTTGTCGCGTGGTATGTTTACCCATGTTTTAAATTTTTATGCCAATCATGGCCACTATTTTGTTACTTCTGATGTCGGTACAGGACAAACCATCGAAACAACCACTGTAACTGTACCCAATGGTGTTACAGTAAACCCGATAACCGAATTTGTGGATTATGCTGTTTATGAGAAGGAATTGATAAGTCTGGCAACTTCCGGTAAAGAGTTTTATGGTGAGGTTTTCGGAGATATGCTTTCCCTGAATATCAATATGACTTTCCCCAATGTGATCAAAACAACCAATGCAGTAAGAGTACGGTTGGATGTCGCAGCGCTGTCGTCGGATCCTTCCTCTTTTCAACTTTCTATGCATGGCGGTCAACATAAAAGCCTGACCATAGCTGCCCGTACCCCAAACGACAATTACGAAAAAGGCAGGGGAGCCAATGCCGTGTACACATTTACACCTGCTGCCGATTTGCTGAATTTTAATCTGACTTATCAGAAATCCAACTCTTCTTCCAGGGCTTATCTTAATTACTTAGTTGTGAATGCACGAAGAGAACTAATCATGACGGGTTCGTCGATGCGCATTCAGAACGTTGATTTTCTGGGCTCTGGAACATTCGATTTATATACTTTGTCCAATGCCGGCAATAAAGTTCAAATCTGGGATATAACCGATCCGGTGAAAACCAGTCGCATGCCGGCAACACTGAACGATGGAAAACTTCAGTTTCATGCACCCAATACCAGTTTGCGAACCTATCTTGCAATCGATCCTTCAGCAGCATCATCTTTCCCCAAACCTGAGGTGGTTGGAAATGTGGCAAATCAGAACCTGCATGGCATGTCAGGGGCAGATTTGTTTATCATAACTCATCCTATGTTTCTGTCACAGGCTCATCGTTTGGCTCAGGAACATAATAAAAAAGGGGAAATAACTGCAGCTGTTGTTACAACCGAACAGGTTTATAACGAATTTTCATCGGGAAATCCGGATGCAACAGCTTATCGCTGGTTTTTGAAAATGTTTTACGACAGAGCTAATGATTTGGGTAATCCCGCTTTGAGACCCAAATATTTGCTGCTTTTCGGTCGTGGTTCTTTTGATAACCGGAAAGTGTTGCCAACATCCAGCGAGAGTTTTGTGCTTACCTATCAGACCGAAAATTCCCTGGTGGAAACACTTTCGTATGTAACCGACGATTATTTTTCATTCCTCGACGACTGGGAAGGCAATCAGGTGCCGGCACACAACATGGATTTAGGAGTAGGTCGGTTCCCTGTATCGTCTGTTCAGGAGGCAACCGATGTAGTGAACAAATCTGTTAACTATATGCGAAATACACGCAAAGGTATTTGGAAAAACCAGCTCCTTTACATTGCCGATGATGGTGATGGTGCGTTGCACATGCGCCAGGCCGATAGTATTGCATCTATGATTTCGAGGCTTAACCCTGCTTTTCAGATGAATAAAATCTACCTCGATGCTTATCAGCAGGAAGTGAATGCCAGCGGCGAAAGTTATCCGGTTGCAAGAGCCCAATTCCTCAATCTGATTCGTAAGGGGGTTTTTCTGCTCGACTTTGTAGGTCATGCCGGTGCAACAGGATGGACCAATGAACAAATTCTATCAAATGCAGATGTGAAAAAACTTTCGAATGCAAATCTTCCACTTTGGGTGGGTGCAACCTGTAATTTTTTACAGTTCGATATCCCGACTGTTTCAGCCGGCGAACAAGTATTACTCAATCCTGTTGGCGGAGGTATAGGGATCATCTCAGCAGCCCGACCCGTGTATGCTTCGCAAAATATGAACATTAACAGACTCATCAATCAATTTCTGTTTATCAAAGAAAATGGAAAACATCTGAGGTTGGGCGATGTGTTGATGAGGGCCAAAAATGCTTTGGGTACCGAAATAAATAAATTGTCGTATGTTTTGATGGGCGATCCTGCACTAAGACTTAATTATCCTACCGAATTTCAGGTGATTACTACCAAAGTGAATGGTATTGATGTACAGATGGCCGATACACTCAGAGCACTTTCAGTGGCTTCTCTTGCAGGCCACATAGCCGATCAGGAGGGCAATAAGATTTCGGATTTCAATGGATTTGTTCAGATCAACGTGTATGATAAGGTGCAACGCATCATCACTTTAAATAACGATAAAAATGGCTTTCTGACTTACAATGACAGACCTAATACTTTGTTTTCGGGTGTCGCCGTGGTTAAAGATGGAGAATTTATCATCAATTTCATGCTCCCCAAAGACATCAGGTATAACTATGGCGGCGGTCGTGTAAACTACTATGCCTATGATTCTAAGTACGATATGGAGGCCCAGGGTTTCTTCGAGAATTTTATTGTAGGAGGCTCGAATACCGATTTTGTGCATGAAACAGATGGACCTGAAATAGAAATGTACCTGAATAGTCCAAATTTTGTGGATGGGGGTAAAGTAAATGAAACACCTGTGTTCTTTGCTGAAATCAGCGATTTGAACGGAATCAATCAGATTGGTAGCGGTATTGGACATGATATGATGCTTGTAGTGGACGAAGACCCGGGTCAGACCTATATTTTGAATGAGTTTTATGAAAGTGCACTTAATGATTATACCCGGGGAACAGTACGCTTCAAACTTCCTGAATTACGTTCAGGAAAACATATACTGCGCTTCAGGGTGTGGGATTTACTGAACAACTCTTCAATGAAAACACTCGAATTTGAAGTGGTTAAAGGACTTCTGCCCCAAATTATGAATATCTACAATTATCCGAATCCGGTAAAGCAAAGTACCCGATTTGTAATTGAACATGACAGACCAGAAACGGTATTGGATGCCACCATCGATATTTATGACACTTCCGGCAGAAGGGTTTGGACATTCAAACAATCTACCCTCGACGAGATTAGCTGGGATGCATCCGATAGTTATGGAAAAAAACTGAAATCAGGTGTGTATTTGTACCGTATTAGTATTCAGACTTCGGATAAACAGGTTTATTCAAAAATGAATAAATTAATGATTTTGAATGAAAGTGTAAACAATTAAATCTAAAATTACACGTTTTATTACGGTGTTTTTAATGAAAATAGTAACTTTGCAAACTCAAAATAAGAAAGATAAAAATAAAATGAGAAAAATAGCTTTCCTGCTCATCTCCTTTTTAACGGCTACTCTGGCGTTGATGTCTCAGAATACTGAAGTAGAAAATAATCCTATCGTTTCAGCTGTTCCTTCGTTAACAATATCTCCGGATGCCCGTGGTGCAGGTCTGGGCGACCTTGGTGTTGCAACTTCTGCAGATGTCAATTCGCAATTCTGGAATCCGGCTAAATATGTTTTCTCCGAAAGTAACGCAGGTTTATCCTTTTCATTTACCCCCTGGTTAAGAAAACTGGTCGACGATATCAATCTGACCTATCTTTCAGGATACTGGAAATTTAACGACAGACGTGCTGTTAGTGCCTCATTGCGCTATTTCTCGCTCGGTGAAATTATTCTGATGGATGCCCAGGGCAATCCTCAGGGCTCCGCTTTCCCGAATGAACTTGCTTTCGATGCTGCGTATTCACAAAAACTGTTCGATAATTTCTCTGCTTCTGCAGCACTCCGCTTGATTTACTCCGACCTCAACAATGGGCGTAATCTTTCGGGAGGTACCGAAATTTATCCAGGTGTGGCCGTTGCCGCCGATGTGGCTTTTTATTACCGGAATCCCATTCAGTTGCCTACAGGAGATGCCAATCTGGGTATTGGTCTGAACTTATCCAATATAGGCTCGAAAATTTCATATGATGCGTTCGCTACCAGTAGTTTTATTCCCGCAAACATGCGTTTAGGGGCTTCTTTCGAGTATCCAATCGATGAGTATCAGAAGTTTTCGGTAAGTGCCGATGTCAATAAATTGCTGGTGCCAACCATGGATTACACCAAAACTGCAACCAATATCAACTACTATAACGATATGTCGTCGCTGCAGGGAATTCTTTCTTCGTTCTCAGATGCACCCGGCGGATTTGCCGAAGAGTTGCGTGAAATTTACTGGTCGGTTGGTGCCGAGTATATTTACAACAATCAGTTTGCCGTACGTGCCGGTTATTTCAATGAAGACCAGTACAAAGGAAACCGTAAATTTTTCACAGTGGGTGCCGGTGTGAAACTGAACGTTTTCCAGATTGATGCATCTTATGTGGTATCTGTTTCGCAAACAAATCCACTCGATCAAACACTCCGTTTCTCACTTTCATTCGACTTATTCGGTTTGCAAAACTTAATGCGCTAAATACCATGCATTTCCGTACAGGGTTTGGATATGATGTGCATGTTTTTGCCCCCGACAGACAACTTTGGCTCGGGGGTGTACTTATACCCCACCATCAGGGTTTGCTCGGGCACTCAGATGCCGATGTGATGATTCATGCCCTGTGCGATGCATTGTTGGGCGCGGCCAATCTGGGCGATATCGGCTTCCATTTTCCGGATACATCCTCCGATTTTAAAAATATTGACAGCAAAATTCTTCTGAATCGTACCATGGAATTAGTTCGGGCGAAAGGCTATGAGCTCTCAAATGCCGACTGCACAGTTGTTGCCGAGGAGCCTAAACTTAGTCCCCATATCCCGTCAATGAAAAGCTGTCTTGCAGCCATTATGCAAATCAATACCGACAATATCTCAATCAAAGCCACTACATCCGAAAGAGTGGGTTTCGTTGGCCGAAAGGAAGGTGTGGCTGCGTATGCCACAGTTCTTATCTATCATAAAACTTAAAATGTTACTTGCTTTCGCTTATTTTTATTATACCTACCTTAGTTCGTATAGCTCTTGTCTATTCAACCATTAAATTATTCTATAGTAAAATATTTTGATTGCTGGGGAATATCTGATATATTTGCAATGAATTCAAAGTGTTAAAACAATTTACACATGTAATACCATGTAATGATTGGTTTAATAGATATAAACAATGCATCATTCAGTTAAACAATAAAAAATCAAAAAATTATGTCAGTATTAGTAGGTAAAAACGCTCCTGTTTTCAATACCAAAGCGGTAGTGAACGGAGGTGAAATTGTAGAAAGCTTCACTCTTCAGCAGTATGTTGGCAAAAAGTACGTAGTATTTTTCTTTTATCCCGCCGACTTCACATTTGTTTGTCCGACCGAGTTGCTTGCTTTCCAGGACAAAATTGCGGAGTTCGACACACGTAATGTGGTGGTGGTAGGTGCTTCAACCGACTCAGAGTTCTCACACTGGAAATGGTTGAATACCCCAACCTCGCAGGGAGGTATTCAGGGTGTGAAATATCCTTTGGTTGTGGATCAAACTCTCGAAATATCGAAAGCATATGATGTTCTTGCTGGTGAAGAAGTGTATGATAATGAGGGTAATGTAAAATTTGTGGGAGAAGCCAAAGCATACCGCGGTTTATTTCTGATCGACAAATCAGGAGTGGTTCGTCATCAGGTAGTAAACGATATGCCACTGGGGCGTAGCGTGGAAGAAATAATCCGTTTGATTGATGCACTGCAGTTTACCGAAGAGTATGGTGAAGTATGCCCAGCCAACTGGAAGAAAGGCGACAAAGCGCTAAAACCTACACAAGATGGTATTGCAAGCTATCTATCAGGTCATTGAATCAAGTGCCGGTAATCTGGAATTTTGAATCTTGAATCAAGAGTCGGGTGTGTGGCTTTGTTATTAAAGTCTGAATTATTTTATCTGGATTTCTAAGAAGATATAGGCAATACGTAAAATTTTTACGCAAAAAAGCAAATCACGCAGGATTTTATCATTTGCGTGATTTTTTTGTTGTGCCAGTTATCAGCAACGTTTTTTTTGTTGTACTTTTGCCGGGAGAAAAAACTGTTTGTTTACATAATCCCGATTAAGTCATGCTAGTAAAAACATTCGGAGCTGCAGTTCAAGGTATCAATGCAAGTATAGTTACCATTGAAGTAAATGTGAGTCAGGGTATCCGGTTTCTGATTGTAGGATTGCCCGATAATGCGGTGAAAGAGAGCCATGAGCGCATAGCATCAGCCTTATCATTTACAGGGAAAAGAATTCCGCGTATGCAGGTGGTAATTAATATGGCACCGGCTGATATCCGCAAAGAAGGTTCGGCTTATGATCTTCCGTTGGCAGTGGGGATACTGGCCGCTTCGCAACAAATACTGGCCGACCTTCTTGAAAAATATGTTGTTATGGGTGAATTGTCGCTCGATGGAGGCATGCAAGCCATTCGCGGAGTGTTGCCCATTGCCATCAAAGCACGCGAGGAGGGCTTTAAGGGTCTTGTGCTGCCGGCGGTGAATGCACGGGAAGCAGCGGTGGTAGAGGGCTTAGAGGTTTATGGGGTAGAGCATGTATCGGAAGTGATTGAGTTTTTCAACGGGCATTCGAACCTGAAACCACTGGAAGTGGATGCCCATCGGGATTTTTTAAGCAAGGGTAATCATTACGATATCGATTTTGCTGATGTGAAAGGGCAGGAGAATGTAAAGCGAGCATTGGAAGTAGCAGCGGCAGGTTCACACAATATTATTTTAGTGGGACCACCGGGGGCAGGTAAATCGATGATGGCCAAACGATTGCCGGCTATTCTTCCTCCGCTTACCATCAATGAAGCTCTTGAAACAACCAAGATTCATTCGGTGGCCGGCAGTATGGAGACAAATGCGGCGTTGGTGTCACAGCGCCCCTTCAGGAGTCCGCACCATACCATCTCAGATGTAGCTTTGGTTGGTGGAGGTGCTTTCCCGCAACCGGGAGAGATTTCGCTGGCACACAATGGAGTGCTTTTTCTCGACGAGTTGCCGGAGTTTAAAAGGTCGGTGCTTGAAGTGATGAGACAACCGCTCGAAGACAGAAGAATCACCATTTCGCGGGCAAAATTTTCGGTGGAATATCCGGCCAGTTTCATGCTGGTCGCCTCCATGAATCCCTGTCCATGTGGCTTTTACAATCATCCTGAGAAAGTGTGTGTCTGTGCCCCCGGAACAGTTCAGAAGTATCTCAGCAAGATTTCAGGGCCGCTACTCGACCGAATTGATATCCACATCGAGATTGTACCGGTGCCTTTTGAAAAATTAGCTGAGCTGAGGGATTCGGAAATGAGTGAATTGATTAAAGAAAGGGTTATCAAAGCAAGACTCATACAGGAGGAAAGGTTCAAAGATATCCACGGAGTGTATTGCAATGCTCAGATGACATCGAAATTGCTCCGAAAATATGCACAGCCCGATCGTTCTGGAGCAGAAATTTTGAAAAATGCAATGCAAAGACTAAATTTGTCGGCCAGAGCATATGACAGAATTTTAAAAGTGTCAAGAACGATTGCGGATCTTGACGAATCAGAAAATATATTGACACATCATTTAGCCGAGGCAATCAACTATAGAAACCTCGACAGAGAAGGGTGGACAGGATAAGTTAGTAATGATGAAGTACTTTTTGATAGCAGGAGAAGCGTCAGGCGATATGCATGCAGCGCGTCTCATTGAAGAAATAGGAAAATCTGATCCTCATGCAAAGTTTATGTGTATGGGTGGCGAATTAATGCAGGCAGCCGGTGCTGAAGTGATTCGTCACTACCGTGATATGGCTTATATGGGTTTTTGGAACGTGCTGCGTAACGTGCAAAAAATCCGTGAAAATTTCAAAATTGCTGAACAGGCAATTCTGAAATTTCAACCAGACAAAGTAATCCTGGTCGATTATCCGGGATTTAACCTGCGGATTGCACGTTTTGTTAAAAAAAGCACTCCTTTTCCTGTTTATTACTATATTTCTCCCAAAATATGGGCATGGAATACCGGTCGCATTCACGCCATCAAGCGTTATGTTGACCATATGCTGACAATTTTTCCTTTCGAAACTGATTTCTATGCCCGTTACAGGTATCAGGTTCATTATGTTGGAAATCCAACGGTGGATGCCATCAGCACTCAACTCAACAAAGATCAGACTTTCCCTGAGTTTGCAACTCTCAACCAATTGCCCTTGAAACCATTCATTGCGGTGTTGCCCGGGAGCCGAAAACAGGAAATTGACCGTTGTCTTTCTGTAATATTGGAATCGCTGAAGCCTTTCGGTACTTTTCAGATTGTTGTGGCCGGTGCTCCGGGGATAGATGAAAAGTATTATCAGCAATGGCTGGATAAATACACTGATTGCAAAGTGTTGTTCAATCAGACTTATCAGTTGTTGTCTCATTCTGCCCTTGCTGTGGTTAATTCGGGTACAGCAACGCTTGAAGCGGCCCTTATTGGCACACCTCAGGTGGTAGTGTATCATGTGTCGCCGGGTTGGATGGTTTCAATCGGAAGAAAGTTATTCCTGAAAACCAAATATATATCACTTGTGAATATCCTGGCTGGTCGTGAAGTAGTCAGGGAGCTGGTGGCACATGAGTTCCGTGCTGAAAAACTCAGCGCGGAAGTGAAAAATATCATTGTAAACGATCATTTCAGACAGGCCATACTTGATTCGTATCACGAAGTTGGGCGTCAGTTGGGCAGTTCCGGGACAGCCGCCCGTGCCGCCCGTTTAATTCTCTCCCTGCATGATTGATTCCATGTCGGCAAAAATCTGCCTTTGAAGCAAAACATCCTTGGAGCTAATATTCTCTCGCCCCCTTAGGCGAGTCATTACATGCAATTCCGAATCGAACATTTCCACCTGAATGGTCTTGCCGTCAAACTTTCTTAATCCCCTGTGTATCAAAGAAGCACTCACAGGATCAGCCGTGCGGTCGATGATGCTTTTGTAAATTTTAGCCATACAACCTTCCGGCAGTTTCATGCCATTTTCAAGGTCTTTGCGCGTGATATTGGTGAGTTGCAGCAATTGCTTGAGCGATTCCTGTGGACGATAAACATACCATTTGCCTTTTTCGCCATCGTCGAGGTCGGTGGTTGTATAACCAAGCACCGGGCCAAGAACGCCCATCAAAGTCAACGTTTTGTTCGAGGATACCACAATTGGATCAACCAGAAAAATGCCTTTAGGTGCCTTTTGGTTACTAAAAAAACCTTCGCTAATCAACTGCAAAATCAATGGAGCACCCGTGGATGAACCAACCAGGTAGATATTCCTGAAACCTTTGCTGTGCAGTTTGTTAAACTCGTCAACAATTGAACTTTGCCAATCTTTCCAACTTGCTTTTTTAAAATCAGCATAGCTCCTGCCATGACCGCCTAATAAAACCTGAGAAACCAGAAAAGTGCCTTTCGAATCAGCATATTCTCTCATCTCATCCCATTCGAATGTGGATGCAGAATAACCATGTGCAGCAATCAGTACCGGAATATTCTTCTGAACATCCGTGGGATTGGGAAGATAAACCGACACCAGATATTTCTCTGGTTGTGTCAGGCTCAAATCAAAAATCTGATCTCCGTCGAGCATTGTTAAATCATCGATTTCAGGTGTTGGATTGCAGGCTGTGACTAAAAAACCTGACAGTAGAAGGGTTAGTATGCTTGTTTTCATCATGCGTCGTTTTTCAAAGTCTGTAAAATAATCCAAGCTTAAAAAAAACCGGGAAGAGTGAACCCGGAACATCAACTCCGTTGCCACTGATAAGATTGTATCCTGCTGTGGCACTTAGGGTAACCGGAAAATCGAAACGATAATTGAGTCCGGTCTCAATGGAGAAAAGAATACTTCCCGATGGCAAAACATCAAATGCCGGATGTTCGTAATCGACCCAAAAATATCCGGCATTAAAACCGACAGGAATCTGCAGATTGCTTTTACCAAAAAGCCATTCGGCTCCCCCTGTAAAAGAGTGTTGATTTAAGGCGGTACTTCCAAGAGCACTTCCCAGTGTGCTGCTCACTGCCTGTGCTTTGAGTTGCAGTTTTTTGTCGAAAAGGCTTTTACAGGTATACTTTATGCCCAAACCGTTTTCCCAATACAGATAAGCGGCTTTTTGAAAAACTAATCCTACCTGAATATTGCGGTCTGATTTTTCCTGTGCCTTTGTTGCAGAATAGAGCGTAAATAAAAATAAAAGTATCAGTATTTTCTTCATGATAACAGAATTGATTTTTTTCTTAAAACAACATGGGTCAATTTAAGTTTCCTTTTGATGTAAAAAAATTACATCAGACAAGCCAGTGCAATGCTGTTGAATTTTGACACTTCACTGTCGCTCCTGGAGGTTAGTACTACGGGCTTTTCGGTGCCGAAAAGTATGCCACCCATTTGCGCTCCAGCAAAAGTCATCATGCTTTTATAGAAGATATTGGCCGAATCAAATCCAGGGAAAATGAGGATATCAGCTTCGCCCAATACAGGTGTCTGCACATTTTTTATTGCCCCAAGCTCTTTGTCGAGTGCCAGAAACAAATCGAGCGGACCATCAATCACAGCATCTCCAAAGGCACCCAGCCGGTTTTGCTCCAGAATTGCAATATAATCGGCCATGAAAGGCAGTTTCATGTTTTTCTTTTCTGTTCCGTGGATAAGTGCCACTTTCGGTTTTTTAATTCCGAACTGATGCGCCATGCCAATGGCATATTGAATCATGGTGGTACGCTGGCGGAGGTTTGGAGCAGGAATCACTGCAGGGTCGGTCACAAAAAGCAGTCGGGGATACGTTGGAATTTCCATGGCCGCAATGAATGTAACCACATTGCCGTAAGGCACAATCCCCTTTTCCTTATTCAAAACAGCACGCAAAACCACATCAGTATTTACCATACCTTTCATCAAAATATCTGCTTCGTCATTCTTTAACATTTCAACTGCCATTGAAGAGGCTAAACTCAAATCGCTGCAATCTATCATCCTGAAAGGCAGATTTTTACCTTTTATGTGCATATCGCTGATGTTGCCGATAAGTATTGGTTCAACGATGCCTGAGGCAGCAGCAGCAACAACAGCATTTATCGAATGAGAATCAACCGGATTTACGACCACCATTTTTTTAGCTTTACTATTGTTGATCAGATGTTTTTTTAGCTCTGAAAATGACCTGATTGATAGCATATATTTAGGATTGTGAATTTTTACAAATATATGGCTTTTTATCTGTCAGAAAGAATTTTCTTCGTATCTTTGGACGTTTTTTTTAAATAATTGTTTGTCATCATTCCTGAAAATCATTGCACACGAAATAATTCGATTCCCATGAGTAAATTCAGACTATTAAACAATCTTTTCGGCTGGCTGGCCTTTGCCATAGCAGCAGCAACTTATCTGTTGACCATGGAACCAACAGCAAGTTTCTGGGATTGTGGCGAATTCATCGCTTCGGCTTACAAATTGGATGTTGGTCACCCACCCGGAGCTCCTTTTTTCATGCTCACAGGTCGTTTCTTTTCCTTATTCGCTTCCGACCCAAGTCAGGTTGCCCTGATGGTGAATTCTATGTCGGCTTTAGCCAGTGCATTTACCATTTTGTTCCTGTTCTGGACAATTACACATCTGGCACGTAAGGTGTTGATTAAGACTGATGAAGATTATACCAACGCCAGGATAACAGGCATAATGGGTGCGGGTTTGGTTGGAGCACTTGCTTATGCCTTTTCCGATACTTTCTGGTTTTCAGCTGTCGAAGGTGAGGTTTATGCGTACTCATCGCTATTTACAGCAGTGGTTTTTTGGGCTATGCTCAAGTGGGAAAGAGTAGCCGACCGTCCCGGCTCCGACCGTTGGCTCATTTTTATTGCCTATCTGATGGGATTGTCAATTGGCGTCCATTTGCTTAACCTGCTGGCTATTCCTGCCATTGTTTTAGTATATTATTTCCGCAATTATAAAGTGAATGCCATAGGTGTTGTAAGTGCCTTGCTGATATCCTTTCTAATACTGGGAATAGTGCTTTATGGTATAATCCCCGGTTTTGTAGAAGTAGCGGCACAGTTCGAACTTTTATTTGTCAATACTTTGGGGATGCCGTTCAATTCAGGCATGCTGGTTTATGTAATTCTGGCCGTATTCGTGTTGGCGTGGGCGATTTACGAAACTAATGTCAATAAAAATTATGCACGCATGGTCATCGCCTATCTGGCGGCTGTTACTATTGCTGGCATTCCATTTTTCGGAGCCCATTTCATCTCTGGCTTTGTTTTGCTGGCTCTCCTTGCCTTTCTGTTTTTCAGATTTAAGAAATTCGTTAATCCCCGCTGGATGAACACTTCTGTGGTGATGATAGCTGTAGTGCTTATTGGTTATTCATCGTACACCCTTATTGTGATTCGATCGGCAGCCAACCCACCGATGGATCAGAATTCGCCTGATAATGTATTTGCACTCAAGTATTATCTCAACAGGGAACAATACGGCGACAGGCCACTTTTTTATGGTGCTGTTTACAATGCACCCGTGAAGCTTAAAATAGAAGGAAATATGTGTATTCCTATGTATGAAACGGGTGAGGCGCAATGGTCACCACAACCCAAAACAGATCCATCGGAGAAAGACAGGTATTTTGTAACAGGACACAAACTGAATTATCAAATGGACGAACGGTTCAAAATGTTCTTCCCACGGATGCATAGTGCCGATCCCGAACATATCAAATCATATAAATCCTGGGCTAATGTGAAAGGTAAAAGGGTGCGTTTCGAGTATTGTGGTCAGGATCGTACCGAATTTGTGCCAACTTTCACCGAAAACATGCGCTATTTCTTCTCTTATCAGCTCAATTTCATGTACTTCAGATACTTCATGTGGAATTTCAGTGGTCGCCAAAACGACATGCAGGGACATGGTGAAGTGGATCGCGGTAACTGGATCACAGGGATTAAATTCATTGATAACAAACTCGTTGGTAATCAGGATAATCTCCCATCCGAGTTGAGAGATAACAAAGGAAGAAACAAATATTATATGCTTCCTTTCTTACTCGGGATTGCAGGTATTTTCTTCTTGCTTTACAGTGGGAAAGAAGGTAAACATCAGTTCTGGATTGTGGCTTTATTGTTTTTCCTGACCGGTATTGCCATTGTGATGTACCTGAATCAAACACCTTATCAGCCTCGCGAAAGGGATTATGCCTATGCGGGCTCATTCTATGCTTTCAGTATCTGGATTGGTCTTGGAGTTTTGGGTCTCATCAAGTTTGCAGAGAAGTTTCTGCCCAAAGGCATTGCTGCTATCCTTGTTTCAATAGTTAGTTTGGGCGTTCCTGCCCTGATGGCTTCCGAAAACTGGGATGACCACGATCGCAGCAAACGTACTGCTGCCCGCGATTTCGGATATAACTATCTGGCTTCCTGCGAAAAAGATGCAATAATTTTCTCGAATGGCGATAACGATACTTTCCCGTTGTGGTACAATCAGGAAGTCGAAGGATTCAGAACCGATATCCGTGTTTGCAATCTCAGTTATCTCCAGACCGACTGGTACATCGAACAAATGAAGCGTGAGGCTTACGAGTCTGCACCGCTTCCAATCTCATGGACTCCCACTGAATATATTACCGGTACAAATGAAGTTGTATCCGTAGTTGATAAAGGAGTAGGCCCTCTCGAAGTCCAGGCTGCCTTTAATGTGGCTTTCCGTTCAGGATTGAAAAATGATGGCGATAATTTTATTCCTACACGCGAATTATATATCCCTGTTGATCCTCAGCAGGTAATTGCAACAGGCACCCTCGATTCATCGCGAATCAATGATATTGTGCCTGCAATCAATTTCAATTTAACCAGAAACAGGCTGACAAAAAGTGAACTGATGGTAATTGAAATGCTTAGTCAGAACCAATGGAAGCGTCCCATGTATTTTGCTGTAACCGTGGGCGATCAGTCCTATCTCGGTCTTAGCGATCATTTCGAGCTGACCGGAATGGCATACCGCATTCTGCCGGTAAGTACCAATGGAAAAGGCCCGGGCGTGGATGTTGATAAAGCATATGACAACATGATGCATAAATTCCGTTGGGGCAATGTGGCTGATCCTGAAGTGTATCTCGATGAAACTACACTGCGTATGTGTCGCACACACCGCATGATGTTCGGACAGCTGGTGCAGGGGCTACTTGAAAAAGGCGATAGTGTTCGTGCGCTTAAAGCACTGGATTTCTGTATGAAGGTGTTGCCCGGAACTACCATACGCCACGATTATACTTCTACATTGCTAGCAGATTTCTATTATACCCTTGGTCAGTTTGATAAAGGTAATGAAATTATGGATTTTGTGGCCAACGATTGTATCGAAAATCTAACCTGGTATTTCAGTCTTACCAATGCTCAGCGCAGAAGTGTTGAAAGCCGTATCGGTCACAATTTTGCCGTTCTGAATCATGTGCTGGCTTCGGTCGAAAAACATGGTCAGAAAGCCCTGCTGGAGAAGTATTATCCTGCCTTTGAGCGTTTTTCTCAAAGGGTAAGAATGTAAGCCATGCAGTTTCCGGCAATTCTCCGGCCTTTGTATGGAGATGTGCTCTGGCGCATTAAAACTGCTGAAAAGAAGATATATCTGACTTTCGACGACGGTCCGGTGCCAGAAGTGACGCCTGCCGTGCTCGAAATACTGGATCGATATGATTGGAAGGCCACATTTTTTTGCGTTGGCGAGAATGTGTATCGACACCCTGATATTTATCAGCAGATTATAGATCAGGGGCATCAGATTGGAAATCATACCTACAACCATCTGAAAGGGTGGGAGAGTAGTTTGAAATCCTATGTCGACAATGTTGAGAAGGCATCGGAACTTATAAATAGCAAGTTGTTTCGTCCGCCACATGGTCGCATTGGTTTCAGACAGCTGAAGCTGCTCAGCAAGAAATACCGCATTGTTATGTGGGATGTGATTACGGCTGATTACGACGAGGGTAAAACATCCGAAAATGTGATGGATATTGTGCGAAGTAATATAAGAACCGGTTCGGTTGTTGTTTTTCACGATTCGCTCAAAGCCCGAAACCGTGTTTTAAACGTTTTGCCTCAGGCTATCGAATTTTGGGAATCGGAAGGATATACCTGGGGCTTACTTTGATTTTTTGTGGTATCGGGAAAGGCGTTTCCCTGCCGGTTTTTTACAATCTGTTTTAATTTATCACTATGAAGGAGTTTGTTTTACAACACATTTGGCAATACCGGCTATTTGTGTCACACGAGCAGTATAGTACTGATGGTCAAAAGGTAGAAGTTATTCATCCCGGTAAACCTAACCGGAATGCGGGACCCGATTTTTTCAATGCCAAGGTGAAAATCGGCAACACATTGTGGGCAGGGAATGTCGAAATTCATTTGAAATCGTCGGATTGGTTCATGCATCAACATCAACACGACAGTGCTTACGTCAATGTAATTCTGCACGTTGTGCTCGAGGCTGATGTGCCGGTATATCGGTCGGGAGGAAGAGAAATTCCCCAATTAGTGCTGCAATATCCGTCGGGAATCGATGCTGAATTTGTAAAGTTGATGGAGAAGCGCGAATGGATTTCCTGTGCAAACCATTTACATGATTTTCCCGGGCTAATGCTCACTTCCTGGAAAGATAGTTTGCTGATGGAAAAATTATCGCGGAAAGTGGATGAAATTCGTTGTAAACTCAAAGCCAACTGCAATTTCAAAGATGAAGTAATGTTCATTTTGCTATGCAGAAGTTTTGGCTTTTCGGTGAATGGCGATGCTTTTGAGGCGCTGGCACTTTCTGTTCCATGGGCTGTGCTGCAAAAATGCCGTCCCAACCGCAATGTACTCGAAGCTTTACTATTTGGCCAGTCGGGTTGGTTGTCGCGCAATTCCTATGACGATGACTATGTGCACGAATTGAAAAATGAATATGCGTTTTTACAAAGGAAGTTTAAACTGCAGCCAATTGCACCTGAACGATGGAAATTACTAAGGATGCGCCCATGCAATTTTCCGCACATTCGTATCTCGCAACTGGCAGACTTAATTCAGCGCTACGATCGTTTAACCCTGCAGCTGACCGATGTTCCGGATTTGAAAATTCTGAAGAACCTGCTGAAAATCAGCGCAAATGATTACTGGAAAAATCACTATGTGTTTGGGGTTGAAGGAGCTAAAAGATCGGTGACAATAGGCATAAGTGCTGTCCATAATTTAATTATCAATGCAGTGATTCCCATGATGTACGCACGGGGAACGAGTGCAATGGATGATTCGCTCAGGGAAAAGGCACTGTCTTTTCTGGCCGGTTTACCAGCCGAAGAAAATCATATCATACAAAGATGGAGAGCACATGGACTTAAGGTGCAACACGCTGCCGACAGTCAGGCGCTTATTCATCTTTATAAACATTATTGCGATGAAAGAAATTGCCTCAGATGTCGCATCGGACATCAGTTGTTGAGTCGCAGAGCAAAAGATTTAACATGCAAATGATCAGAATATTATTATATTTTTTAATGCTGATTTTGGTCGCATCCTGCGCCAATAGAGCCGAAGGACCCACAGGCGGACTGCGCGATTCGATTCCTCCTTTGGTCGTACGGTCCATGCCTGCAGAAGCGGCTGTTAATTACCGAAAAAAGGAAATTCAGGTCTTTTTCAACGAAAATATTACCGTCGAAAAAGTGGCCGAGAATGTATTTATATCTCCACCACAGAAAATACAACCTGTGATACGGGGCGTCGGTCGCCTGCTCAGTGTCGAACTTCAGGATGAATTGTTGGAAAGTACTACCTATAGCCTCTTTTTTGGTAATGCCATCGTAGATCTGAATGAAAAAAATCCGCTAAAAAACTTCAGCTTTTCATTCTCTACAGGGTCTGAAATTGACACTTTGCAGGTTTCAGGTTTTTTGGTACATGCCGAAACCTTAGAGCCCGTTCAGGGCGTAATTGTTGGCCTGCAACAGAATATGTCCGATTCAGCCATGTACAAAGATGTGTTTGTAAGAGCGACCAAAACCGATGAAGATGGGAAGTTTACCATCCGCAATGTTCGCGAAGGCAGGTATCGATTGTATGCTCTCAGCGACATGAACCGAGATTATCTTTATCAGACCAGCGAAGGTGTTGCTTTTGGTGATTCGCTGGTTGTACCAACAGTAACGGTGAGTCAGAGAACTGATACAATTTGGAAGGATTCGGTGAGTATCGATACTCTGATTAACAGAAAGATTGTAAATTATAAGCCGGAAGATCTCACTCTGCGACTCTTCAGGGAAACAAAAAAACGACAATTCCTGCGTATCTCCGAAAGGCCGCACACATATACCTTCAGGTTGATTTTCAATGATAAACTCAAGGAGCTGCCTGTTCTGAAGCCGCTGAATTTTCCATCTGAATCGGCACTCCTGATGAAAGCAAATCAACAATTTGACAGTTTGCAGTATTGGATACTCGATCCGGAAGTATTTATCCTCGATACACTCAATATGGCTGTGTCGTATTACAAAACCGACTCCCTTTTCAATCTTGTTCCTGCTACTGATACTGTCAAAATAGCTGTAAAAACGCATCGTGCACCTGCCCGAACAGGCAATCAGCCTCAGACTTCCACTTCTGATTCGCCCGAAATCAAAACAAATATAATGCAGGAGATGGATATTTTTCTGCCAATCGAAATTATGATCAGTCAACCGGTCGATACTGTGTTTATGAGTTTGGTGAAGTTGATGGAGAAATCCGATACAGTGTTCAGGGAGGTGAAGTATAAATGGATTCAACGCGATTCACTGCCCATGCATTTCGCGCTGGAATATAACTGGAAGCCCAAACATCAATATGAATTCATCATAGATTCAGCCGGTATTAGTAGCATCTATGGATATTCAACACAAAAGTACAGTCGCAGTTTCAGAACCAAATCTCCAGAGGATTATTCAAGCTTCAAAGTAATACTAACAGGTTACGATCAACGGCTTGTACTTCAACTGCTCGACAATCGTGAAAATGTGGTCGTTGCTCAGGCAGCAAACGAAAAGGGTAATATATTCAATTTTCTGAAGCCCGGCGATTACTTTTTGCGTGCATTTATCGACCTCAACTTCAATGGTCAGTGGGATACAGGCGATTTATTGCAGCGTATTCAGCCCGAGGAAATGATTTATTATCCCCATAAATTAAGTCTGAAGGCTAACTGGGAACGCGAAGAGTCGTGGGATGCAATGAAGTCCGATGCACGAATGAAACGCCCTGAGGAGCTTAAAAAGGCAACTAAGAAATAGGGTAAACAAACGTGTTGTATCCGAAAAATACAGTTCATGTCGTGAAGTTATAATTAATATTCCTATATTTGTGGCAACACCTTAAAAGTATAGTTCTATGTGGGTTATCATTCTTATTGTTGCAGGTGCTTTGCTGGCAACAGGTTATCTCCGGACTGTGATTCAGAAACAGCAGCCGGGTTTTGTGCTTGATGTTCAATCGGTACTCAAAGGATGGATATCTGAAAATAAATGGATGTCTTACTTTTCTCCCTTGTTCGTACTTCCTCTCTTCTTGTATAATGTGCTGGCACTCACCGTTTATGGTGTTTTGTCAGTGGTTTATTTATTTGCCCTTATATTCTCTGGAATATGGTGGTGCCTTCGCTGGTTTTGGTTCGAAGTGCTGGACCCTACCGTTATAACGCTCTGGCGTTTATTTTGGCACTATATCTTTGTTGCCGGTTTCAGGCTTTTTCAGTTCAGTTTGCAGCATATAGCCGAAAGTTACTGCTGGAAGAACTTCGTATTTGCCTTTAAAAGGCTCATTTTACCTGTGCTGATAACAGTGATTATGCTCATTGCATATTTGCTGACACATCATATTATAGTGCTGGTTTTGGCCATATTGGTGGTGTTTTTTATGTTCCAGTTCACGGTATATATATCCCTTTCGAATTATCGGTCCGGTAAATTCAATGAAAATATGATATTTCCGGGAATGAAGGTCACCCTAATCTGGCTTGCATTAGCTTCACTCTCAACTGCCTTGCTGGTATTGCTCAGTCAGTTTTCCGAGTTATACATTGTTAAGGCGCTCAGCATAACACTAATACAGTTTCTCTTACCAGTGACGGTAGTTTTCGGAATCGCATTCCTGCTTACCAGCTTTTATCTTCCTGCTTATATGTCCTCAACGGGGGGCGAACACAACATTCGCGGATTTTGGCACTACACGATCAGGCGGCTCCCGAAAATAGTATATGCGCAGCCATTTCACCTGATTGGATTAGCAATTGCAGCTTTGCTGCCTGTAATGCTGGTTTTGCTGCTCAACGCCGGGTTATCACGAATTACCGGGAATGGATTTCTTACATCAGCCAATGATGCGCTGGCCATGCATTATCATATCCCTTCTATTATCAGGAATAATTCGGATGTCGAAAATATTCAAACACGGCTGATGGCAATCAAGGCCGAAAGAGATTCGCTTGCGAAAACACAGGATGCGGCCATCAATGAGTTGAGAAATGAAATAAGCGATGCAATCCGAATGCAAAATGAAATTAAAGACCGCAAGATTCATACATTAAACCGCAAAACTTATGTGGGTGAATTTCAGAGCTTCAGTATTCCCGAAATAGCAGGTGTAGATGAATATCAGTGGATGGTTTCTAATGTGGAAAATAATGCACTGATACGTTATCAGAAGCTTGCAGGGGGCAAAGGCTCAGGTTCATCTGTGCTCTATCATCAGTGGAAAGCTCCGGGAAAGTATATGGTAACAATTGTTTTGCCTAAAGATACGGGCGATGGTGTGAATCCTTCGCTAATGGTGGAAGTATTACCTGCTTCCGACAGTTTAGTGGTTCCGGAAGCGCGCTATTTTGTTACCCGCGAGGCTGCCGGTTATGCGGTTGAATTATTGCAAAATCAACTTCTGGACAAACAGAACGAAAAGAAAATGCTTGATAAAGAGCACAATAAAAAGGCGCAGGTAATTGTTGATACAGGGGATCATCTGAAATATTTGTCGAACGAGCATTTGCATATGCTGATTTCCAAAATTGTTACTTTGCTGGGTATCGGTTTACTGGTAGTACTCGTTCTTTCAGTGCTCTGGCCCTATAGCGTTACATGGCATTTCGATTTGTACGAATTCAATCAGGATGGTAAGCATTATGCCACTACATTGCTCGATAACATTACAACCAAGAACCCGAATCAACCCTTGTTGGGTATTTTTGTGCTTGCGCTACTTGCCGTCATAGTTTGGCTATCGTGCTATTACAGCTTGCTGCAGGAACTTTTAAAGTTCCTCTCCTGAGCTATTCTTGTCGGGCCTGCTGATGCGGGCCTGATTTTTTGAAACGAAGTCCTTCCAGTTTTTAAATTCTTTGGTTCCAACAGGTTTACCCATCTGCAGGAAGTGGCAGTAAGCAGCAGCTAAACCGTCGGTAGCATCGAGTTGAGGCAGCATATTTTCTTCAGAAATATTCAGAAAACGGCGTAACATATCCGAAACCTGCTCTTTCGATGCGCTTCCGTTGCCTGTAATCGCCATTTTAATCTTCAGCGGGGCATATTCGGTAATGGGTAGGTTGCGGTACAGAGCGGCCGACATAGCTACTCCCTGCGCACGGCCCAACTTTAGCATCGACTGCACATTCTTGCCAAAAAACGGAGCTTCTATGGCCAGCTCATCAGGCTTAAACTCGTCAATCAGCGACAAAGTGCGACTGAAAATCCGTTGAAGTTTCAGGTAATGATTGTTGTATTTCTTCAGTTCAAGCACACCGTGAGCTATCAGCGATGCTTTATTTTCAGTAATCCTTATCAAGCCGTAACCCATCACCATGGTGCCGGGGTCGATACCCAGAATAATTTTTTCCTCTTTCATGTTAAAGGCTGTATTTCAAGTATAGTACTGAAATAGGGGACAGAATTGCCAAATCGGTCACTGCAAAGTTGTTGCATTTCGGTAGCATGCAATTCGTTCCACTGTTTCAGCACTCTGCGATTAAGGGCTTTGAACTGCAGTGCGTAAGATGAACCATCCTCATCATCACCGACAACCTGCGCTAACTGAGCGTCGAATAGCAGACCTGATGCAAGCATGTAGGGAATGTAATCATTTTTTGCCCAGTTGAGCCAGGGAACAATCAGCGAGCTAGGAATCAGAAATGTAATATTGAGTATAAACATGAAGTTTTGAACCAAAATAATTTATACAAATGTAATGATAATTTCCAAAACATGCTTATCTTTGCACCGCAATTTGAAAATCAAAACATGGGGGTTTAGCTCATCTGGCTAGAGCGCGACACTGGCAGTGTCGAGGTGACCGGTTCGAGTCCGGTAATCTCCACAATCAACACTGGTCATCAGAAGGTATACATCCAAATACAAGTTTTGTTGTAATCAGTAACGTTGAATCGCCATACTTTCGCAAGTGAAAATCGCCAGTTACAGGGATTACAATATCCACTTAGATTAGTGTTCCTATCCAGCAAAAAATATGATTAGCCGTATAATATCCCCGTTATTAACTCCGTAATTGAAGTTGGTATTGTAGTCGTTTGTATTGATACAAAGTAGTCAGACTCATGCCACTCCGTTACTTAAGCGATGCTCATTTTTTACAAAGCAGTCGCACCAATGGTGTTTAAATTGAGAGGCTGTGTCTGAGCCCATAACAATACTAACATTCTTTCTTTTCATGAATACCTGATTTT
>CAYGJI010000018.1:0-37682 GCA_964350125.1 uncultured Paludibacter sp.
ATAAAATGTGTCACATCTGCTTGTGCTTTCAGGTAACTTTTCATACTTTTGCGACATCATTTTTAAAATTAGTAACACGATGCCTGTATCCCGCTTTGGCGTTTCGCTTGAAAATGAGCTGCTTGAAGCTCTGGATGCATATGTTCAGGAAAATTTGTTTCCGAACAGATCACAAGCAATCCGACATCTGATTGAGAAAAATCTGGTGGAAAAAAAGTGGAAATGCAATAATATTGTTGCTGGTGGTGTGGTGCTGATTTACAATTTCCACAAATTTGACATTCTGAATAAACTGGCTGAAATAAAAAAAAATGCAGCCGCAGAAATTCTATCCTCACAGAGTTTTTATATTTCGGATGTGAAAATTCTCGAGATTATAGCAGTGAAAGGGCCATCAAACAAATTGACTTTGTTATCAGAACACTTCATCGGTGTGAAAGGAATTGAACACGGTAAGTTAATTATGAGTAAAATCGATTAATTTTTTTTGCTTCAAGAGTAGCACGTATTATGCAAACAGTAACACGAAAATACATCTAATAAATATTCAATAGAATGAAAAAAGTCGGAATCATGTTTTTATTTGGCTTATTAGCCATGAATTCTTTTACTCAGCAAAACGTAAGAGATTCAGTTTTACTCGATGATGTTGTGGTAACAGGGTCAAAAATTGAAACATCACAGAAGGTGGTACCTTTATCAGTTTCGCAGATAAGTTCCGAGCAGATAAGCCGAAGCGGACAATTCAATGTGCTTACCACACTGAGTGCGCATGTTCCAGGAGTGTTTATTACCGAACGCAATGTGTTGGGTTTCGGAGTGGCAACCGGCGGTTCGGGATCAATTATTATTCGTGGTGTGGGAAGTACGCCAAACACTCAGGTATTGGTTCTGATTGATGGTCATCCACAGTATCAGGGTATTTTCGGACATCCGCTTGCCGATGCTTATGTGGCTTCGGATGTCGAAAAAGTGGAAGTAATCCGTGGTTCCGCATCAGTACTTTACGGCTCTAATGCGATGGCCGGAGTTGTGAACATCATTACCAAAAAGCAAAAATCCGATGGTTTATCAGCTTCTGTGAATGCAGTTTATGGTTCGTACAATACTCAGAAATATGCCGGAACGCTGGGATACAGGAAGAACCAACTGAGTGTTTTTCTTTCCGGAAATTATGCGCAAACCGATGGTATCCGAGAGAATACCAATTTCAATATCGGCAATGGATATATGAAGGCTGGATATCAACTCAATCAAAACTGGAATATCACAGCAGATGCCAGTCTGGCGAAATATATTGCCAACGATAACGGACCGGTTTTTAGGCCTTCACCCTTCAACATTGATATTATGCGTGGAAAAGCAGCACTCTCCATCGAAAATAATTACGAAAAACTCGATGGGGCTATCAAAGTATATCATAATTTCGGGGAACATATTCTATCTGATGGTTTCGAATCGACCGACAGAAATTCAGGGCTGATGATTTTTCAGAATTACAAGCTGTTCGACCATACACTCATTACAGCAGGCTTCGACGCGAAACAATATGGAGGCAAGGCAAACAGAGGAGTTGCGGCCAACAATCTAAAAACTGTCAATGAACTTGCCGGATATACGTTAATTCATCAAAATCTGCTGAAAATTGTTGATTTGCATGCCGGTTTACGTTTTGAGCACAACTCGGTTTTTGGTAATGAGTGGGTGCCTATGGCAGGTGTCGCAGTTAGTGCCGGTGAAACTACCAATTTCAAAGCATCAGTTTCTAAAGGCTTCCGGAGTCCGACCGTGATGGAACTTTACCTCTATGCACCGAATGCCGATCTGAAACCCGAACGTATGATGAACTACGAAATCAGCTGGTTGCAGTCATTGTTGGGAAATCGCATGAATACAGAACTTACCGCCTTTCTGATGAATGGCGAAAATCTGATTCAAATTGTGCCCGGTACACCTGCAAAACGTCAAAATATTGGGACATTCAGCAATCGGGGAATTGAATTTGCAGCCCGATACAGGATTAACAGAGATTTGAATCTGCATGCAAACTACACGTTTCTCGACATGCAAAAATTGGTGGTGGCTGCACCGAAACATCAGTTTAACCTTCACGCAAATTATCAGTTTAAAATGCTGAATTTCAACCTTGGCGTACAACATGTAAATACGCTGTATGCATCGCTGACTCCCGAAAACATACAGAGTTTCACCTTAGTGAATGCCCGCATTTCAGCCAAAATCACCCAGCAAATCGATGTGTTTGCATCCGGTCACAACCTGCTGAATCAACAGTATCAAATCAATAATGGTTACCCGATGCCGGGAATAAATGTGCATGGAGGGATTAGCTGGAAACTATAGCAAACTACATCAAAAATTCTTATCATTAATCCTGAATGATGTGTGGTGGGTTTGCAATTTAAACCCACCACATTTTTCTTTATCTTTGCATGCGATAAACAAAATCTCATGCGCAGTATTTCCGACGAATACAAATATTATCTGCAATTCGAAAAGGGGCTTTCGGTCAATTCGGTAGAGGCTTACCGAAGTGACCTGATGAAGCTCGAAAGCTATTTGCGGGATGCAGGCATTCAGCCCGTAGAAGCGCAACATGTTCATCTGAAGGATTTTGTGATCGAAATAAGCGATTTGGGCGTATCGCCACGAACACAAGCAAGGATCATTTCCGGCATTCGTTCGTTCTATCATTTCCTGCTGTATAAAAATATCAGGGATGATGATCCAACGGAATTGCTTGAGAGTCCGAAAACCGGATTACAGTTGCCAGAGGTACTTTCGGTAAAAGAAATCGACCAAATAATTGGTGCTGTGGATGTTTCCAAGCCGGAGGGGCATCGCAACCGGGCTATGCTGGAAGTTTTGTACGGATCCGGTGTACGCGTTTCGGAACTTACCGGACTGCTGAAATCGAGACTTTACCGCGATGAAGGTTATATGCTGGTAGAAGGTAAAGGCAGCAAGCAACGCCTTGTGCCCCTTTCGCCGGCAGCACTCAAACAAATTGAACTTTGGCTCATCGACAGGTCGCAATGGCCTGTGCACAAAGGGCAGGAAGATTACCTTTTTCTGAACCGCCGTGGAAGCCGGCTTACCCGCGCGATGATTTTTACTTTGGTGCGTTCGCTGACCGAAGCTGCCGGGATTCGTAAAAAGGTAAGTCCGCACACTTTCAGGCATTCCTTTGCAACCCACCTGCTCGAAAACGGAGCCAATCTTCGGGCCATCCAGCAATTGCTTGGTCACGAATCAATCACAACTACAGAAATTTATACCCACATCGATATTCAGTTTCTGAAAAAGACGATTGAAGATTGTCACCCGATGAGTCGGAAAAATAAACAAGGGAGAGCGAAATGATGCAGAGTAATTAAAGAGGACATTACAATCAATGATTAATTTCAATCAAAGAACATATCAGAAATCTCGGTTTTTCAGGTTCAGATCCATTGCATGCTGGCTGGTGTTGTTTTTACTGCAATCTGCAACGGCACAGGAAACCATGGTGCTCGGGCGGGTTTTCAGCGCTACCGACCAGGAGCCGTTGCAGGGTGTAAATATCTATTTTGCAGGCACAACAATAGGCACCCAATCCGATGAAGATGGTTTTTTTGTGCTGAAAAATCCCGGGAGTGAAATACATCTTGTTTTTTCACATATCGGTTACAAAACACGTGAAGTTCGGTTACAACAAGGCAAATTAGCGCAGGTGAATATGCCCCTGCAGGAAGATGTTCGCATATTGCAGGAGTTGTTTGTGTTGCCGGGAGCCAATCCAGCTCTCGACCTGTTAAAGCGGGTTCGGGAAAACCGACTGCAAAATGATGTGCTTTCAGGTGGCATTCAACTGCGGCAGTCGGGCTCGGAGCTAATGATGCTTCAGAAGTCGGATGGCAGCGGCTCCTCACCACGATTGTTTAACCGCTTAAATGCCGGTTTGATTTCCGACAATGATTCATCTGCGTTTATACCTCTGTACATGAGTGAAGAAGAATTCGTTCTGAAAACCGGCAATCAGCGCGAAATCATAAGCAAAAAAAGCAAAGCGTCTCCTGAAAATCTTACCGAAATCCTGGCACAAATTGCCGGAGATTTTAGTCAGGATATGAATTTCTACCGCAATAATATCGTTTTACTCGGACGAAGTTTTATCAGTCCGATTTCAACCTTTGGCAACACTTACTACCGCTACTTCCTCACCGACAGCATTCAAAAGTCCGATGGAAAAGAATACCTGATTCGATACCGTTCACGCAACAGCAAGAATTTAGCTTTTAATGGTGAAATACGCATCGATTCAGCCACGGCAGCTATCCGCTCTGTAAACGCTGAACTCCCCGCCACTGCCAACATCAATTATGTCGGAAAATTGTATGTTGAGAAGGAGTTTGAAGTTAACGAACAGGGATTATGGATTCCGCAAACGACCCAACTGAGAGCATTGTTGCGTTATCCACTTTACCGCGATAGCACCCAAATGCTGCCCGACTTGTTTTTTAGACGCCAAGTGATTACGTTGCATGTTGACTCAGTTTCACGCAGTGATGAACAATTTGCAGGCAGTGAATTCAGCCGAAGTGAATTGGAGGAAAAAATAGCAAAAATGAACGACCTACCCCTCATCAAAACGGCACGTTGGATTGCAGATGCTGTAATTACTGGTTACCTTAATTCCGGCATCATCGACATAGGAAAGGTTTATCATTTTTCAAGACTCTCGCATGAGGAAGGTATGCGTTTCACTTTGCCTTTGCGAACGAATGAGAAATTATGGGAAGATGTTTCGCTGGGTGGTTATTGGGGTTATGGTATGCGTAACAGGCAACATTATTACAATGCTGAAATATGCTGGCGTTTGCCTTTAGGCGAAAAAACAATACTGACAGCATCCTACACCAACGACCAACGCCGGCCCGATTACGATTATTCAGATTACAGGCATCGCGAAAACCCGTTGCTTTCGGGCGATGAGGATATTTCAAATACCTTTTTTGCATGGCGACGAACTTCACAATTGCAACACAGGCGTGAGTGGATGGCGTCGATTTCGTTCGACTGGAACGATGATGTGGAGTCGCGTCTGACCTTCAGACAAAACAGGTACGGCAACTCAGCTGCAATGCCGTTCGAAATGTCGGGAGTACCAGTTCCGTCGATTTCGCATACCTTTGGTGCAATGAACACACGTTTTTCTTTCAATGAAAGGGTGTTCGAAGATCATATGCAGCGCATTTATATTCCGAATTATCATCCTGTTTTCTACCTGCATCTCGAAGGAGGAACCACCCGACTGCCCGATGCAGATGCTCATCCCTACGGAAAAATCTCTTTAGAGATGAAACACCAGGTTTTATTTGGTGCAGGGAGCTGGAACTACAGCGCCGGAGCTGGTTTGGTGATGGGACAAATGCCGGCACCCCTCCTTTTTGTTCCTATCGGTAGTGAAACCGGTCTTTTCAAACGCTATCATTATAACCTGATGGATTATGGCGAATACAGTTTTGATAAATACTTTTCGATGCATCACGAATTATTGTTCAACGGCATCATATTCAACAAAATACCACTGTTCAGAAATTTCAATCTCAGGGAGTTATTTACCTATAAACTGCTGATTGGTGGAAGAAATGAAAAACACGAAACTATCCTCAATATTCCTTCCGGTATGAGAATCGTTCAGCCACCTTATATGGAATTTGGTGCAGGTGTGGCCAATATCTTTAGAATATTCTCGCTACAGGCGGTGTGGCGTATCGGCAATGCGAACAATCCCGAAGTCCGCAGGTTTGGAATCATGACAGGCATTCGCTTACAGTTCTGAAAGATTTTCTATCTTTGCAAAGTTAAAAATTATCGATTATGGAAAAGAAAGATTATATTGTTGCCATCATTGGCGCAGGAAATATGGGTGGAGCCATAGCCAAAGGCTTAACTTTAGTTGGCTCCGAACTCGAAATCAGACTGAGCGATATTGATGTCGACAAACTCGATGCCATCTGTGATGAATTTTCTGATATTTACGCTTTCAATTCCAATACCGATGCCATTCTGGATGCCGACCTGGTTATTCTGGCAGTAAAACCATGGCTGATTCCGGTTGTTTGCGAAGAAATAAAAGGAAGTCTCAACCTTTCCGAACAAATCATAGTATCGGTAGCTGCCGGAGTAAACCTCGATCAGTTGCATGAAGCCCTTGGTGCCGAAGCACACATTTTCAGAGCTATTCCCAACACTGCGGTGGAAGTTTTTGAGGGAGTAACCGCCATCAGTTCCCGAATCGTTGATGAAGAAATTAAGATAACCGTTCTTGAAATATTCGAAGAACTCGGGCAAGTGTATTTCGTGCCAGAAACCCAACTCAACGCTTATATGTCGCTGGCTTCCTGTGGTATCGCTTATGCTTTCCGCTATATTCGTGCAGCCATGGCAGGAGCTGTGGAGATGGGCATACCTCCCGCTCAGGCACTCGAAGTTATCATTCAGACATTGAAAGGCGCAGCCGAAACACTTCAGTTCAACGAATCGCATCCCGAAGCCGAAATCGACAAAGTAACTACCCCTGGAGGCATCACTATCAAAGGTTTGAACGCTATGGAAGCTCACGGATTCAGCAATGCAGTTATTCAGGGGCTGAAGGCTTCGCATTTGAAATAATTCAACTGTTGCTGATAGTTTTGTTTGCGACTTTGGTGTGATACAATTTTACAATGAAGTCATGGTTACACCCCTCATGTCCCGTGTATCGAGGCGTGTATATTCGGTTATTAAGTACATTGGAGTCTCATAGAGGTGCGGTTTGTTTATTTGCAAAATCAGTTAAAAACGCAGCAATTTCAAAATTTCTTCCGGCTTCAGCACAAAGTGGGTGGTGCCGGCTTGTGCGAGTTCGCTTTGTGGTCGGAAGCCCCACAGCACTCCGATGAAGGGGACGGATGCGTTGATGGCGGTTATGGCATCCACTCCTGAATCACCAATATAGAGTGTTTCCTCCTTGTCAACGTTGGCTGCAACCATGATTTCGAACAAAATATCGGGGGCGGGTTTTATCGGAACCCCATCGCGCTGGCCAAGCACCAGACTGAAATTGATTTCAGGGAAAAAATGTTTCACTAATTCTACCGTAGCTGCGTGCATTTTGTTGGAAGCCACACCCAGTAGAAATCCGCTATTTTGCAATGTTTGAAGCATTTCGCCGATTCCGGGATAAGGGCGGGTAAAATTGTCGGCATGGCGTGAATAATGCCGCATAAACTCATGCCTCATCATCGAAATGCTATCGGCATGGCGGTGCGCTTCGGGCAGAGCTCTTTCGATCAACTTGTTGATTCCGTTTCCTATCATGAATCGGTAAGCCTCTACCGGATGTTCAGGAAAATTAAACTGTCGCAGAGCAAAATTCACTGCATTCGCCAAATCAACAATGGTGTCGAGCAACGTGCCATCGAGATCAAAAATGAGGAGACGGGTATTTTTCAAAACGCTGGTGTATTATAATTGTACAACTTTGCGGAGTTTCACATAACATACGAATCCCCGGGTCTGATAACCCATCTGATGCAGTAAGCTCCGGTAATTTTCAACCTGACGGAGGTGTGCGTTCGTTTCTGTTTCACCAAATTTATAGTCGATGATTGTTGCCTCATTGCCGAGGAGAACGATGCGGTCGGGCCTGTAGGCATGACCTCCGGGCGCAAGGATGGTGGTTTCGTTCATAATTTGAATTCCGTCGCCAAACCATTCGGCCGTTTCGGGCAGTTGCCAGAATGCCTGCATGTCTGCTTCGATAATTGCAGCTTCGCGGCTGTTGATACGACCTTCGCGAATAAAACGGTCGATTACAGGCTGTTCGTCTTCAGGCCGGTTCACTTCGCACAACAATTCGTGCATCAGGTTACCATAGTCCATAGGGCTTTCGGTTACATCCGCATCTTCGCGGTTAATTTTTCCGATACGATGCCTTATTTTCAATCGGGTACCTATTTCGCAGGAAGGATAATCCCGCATAATAATCATGGAATTTTTCTGTTCTTTTCCATCATACTGAAGATAAACTGGCTGACCGGCTTCAAATTTATTTGCTGCAGCACTGAAACCATCACTCAGGAAATTGCTTTGGGCAGTTTCGAAACAATGGTAAGCCAGCGAGCCAAACGTGCTGATGTTCACTTTTCCCTCTTTGTTGGGTTTGGGTTTTGGACTGAAACAAATCAGTTCGTGGCGCGCACGGGTAAAAGCCACATAAGCCATGTTCAGATTGTCGATGTAATACTGCATCTTCTCCATAAAATATTCATGGGCGAAAATGGTTTTTGACAACAACTTATTATACTCGACCGGAAGTAAAGGTAGTTCGCAGAAAGGACTCACGGTGGTTGTGCACCAGAGAATATCATTGCTTTGGGAGCCTAATTTCCAGTCGCAGAAAGGAATGATAACTGCTTTGAAATCAAGCCCCTTGGACTTGTGAATGGTCATGATCCTGAAAGCATTTTCGTTTTCGGGTATGCTGATACTTTGTTTAGCACCTGTGCGATCCCACCATTGCAGGAAATTATTCAAATCCGATGTTTTTCCGGTACTGAATTTGAAAACCATATCCTGAAAGGCCTGCAGAAAGAGAAAATCCGAGTTCCATTGTGCAAGTCCAAACATGCGGATCATCTTTTCGGTCATCTCGAACAGCGGGCTGTATTTCAGCTTGTTGAGAACTTCATTTTCTTCTTTACTGAATAGCACACACAATGTGTTTTCGTTTTCAGGCTCCGACAAAACCCTGCTGAGGGCATCTGCTTCCGGAAGGCCCAAACGGAAGCGGGCATATTCGTAAGCTACAATGATGCGGGTTGTTTTATCTTCCGGGTCAAGAAAAAGTTGCATGATACCCAACATAAAACGCACCGCCGGCGAGGTTACAGGCAACAGACCTTCGGTGCCCATAATATCGTAACTAAAACCCGGTTTGGCTTCTTCCGACGATTTGAAGCTCAGCAGTTTATTCACAATGATTGACACATCTTTGTTGGCCCGCACAAGTATGCAAACATCAGAGGGCTTATATCCTCTTTCCTGAAAATCTTCGAGCAACGAAGGTAAAGCTTTAAGTGCCATATCTTTCCATTTCTCTCCCTCTTCAGCATCATCGGCATCGATAAAATGGTACTGCACCCGGCCTTCGCCTTTTCCGGGTGAAACAAGTTGTTTCAGGTCGCTGTAGGCATTTACAATTTTGCTTCTCAATACATCGGTAGCTGGATTACTGCCGGGAATTTCATCCAGTTCCGTATTGAGTTTTTCCTGCAAGCCGGCAGCCGCCACTTCGAAAACGGCATTGTTAAAACCCACAATATTGGAGTCGCTGCGCCAGTTGGTATCCAGGGTTTTATCTTCTATACTTTCAGAATCAAAATCGTGGTAGATGCCGCTTTCGAGTAATTTCCAGTCGGAGTTGCGCCAACGGTAAATGCTTTGTTTCACATCGCCTACCACCAAATTAAAATTTTCTGCCGACATGCTGTTTTGTATAAGAGGCAGGAAATTTTGCCATTGTAATCGCGATGTGTCTTGAAACTCATCAATCATAAAATGCCGGATAAAGCTGCCTGTTTTTTCGTAGATGAAAGGCGAATCGCTTTTATCGATGATTTTGTTCAGCAGCAGGTTGGAGTCGTTGATAAGCATGATATTCTGTTCCGTGGTCAGCTTGCGGATCTGAATCGCCAAATCGGTAAGTATTCCCATGGTATTCAGGTGTTTGCGTATGAACCGGGCGGTGTAGTAAGATGCGATATCCTTCTCCAGCATACCCTTAATTTTCAGCAGATTATCTTGTAATCCACCATGGTATGCGCTTATAATGGCATTTTTGGTGTTCGATGGAGTTGCTTTGCTGTAACATTCACTCTCATCGTCGATCATTCTGAGAAATGTAGCACTGACATCGTACTGTTGCTTTTTAATTTTTTTGGTTAGATTGAAGATCGGAGATTTTTGGCCGTTTTTAAAATCCTGCAGGCATAGTCCATGATGATCGATAACTTGCAGGCAATTATCAGCCAGTTGATTCATTCTTTGCTCAAATCCACCTATAATAATGCTCAGTTTCCCGATATAATCTTTCAGAAAATCCTTATTGTGAAGCATTTTGTTGGTGTCTTCTGCTTTGTGTTGAAAGCTCTCCCTGAAAATTTCTTCCCCCAGGCTGAGGATTGGTCTTCGCAAGTCCCAGTTTTCCGACCGTTCTATTTTTTCTTCTGCGAAACGCGTCAGCCAGACAAGCAATTGCCGGTTATTTTTTTCCGAGAGGTCGGTAAAAAGATTATCCACAGCCTGCTGTAGTATGTCGTCTTTGTTAAGTTCGAGATTATAGGAGGCATTCACTCCGATATCGCGGGCAAAAGCCCTGATTATCTGTTGAAAAAACTTATCGATAGTGCACACTGAAAAAGCTGAATAATCGTGCAGAATGCGCATAAGCAGTTTCCCTGCCCTGACAAGCAGTTGTTGCTCGTTAAAATTGCAGGCTTGCATCAGGTCATTCCGGTAGGGCGATTTTTGGCCATTAGCCAGCGCATTCAATTCTTCAATGATGCGGCTTTTCATCTCCGAAGTGGCCTTGTTGGTAAAGGTAACTGCCAGAATATTCCGGTGGCAGTTGAGGTTTTCACTACGCAACAACGTGAGAATGTAATCGTAAGTAAGCTGATATGTTTTACCTGAACCAGCCGATGCATGATAAATTCTGAGCATGATTATTTTCTTTTCTGAAGGAAGAACTGTTTGATCAGCATACTGCATTCGTCGGCCATGACTCCGGAGCTGACGATGGTTCGTGGATGAATGGCCAGGGGTGCAAACCGACTGAAACCACGTTTTTCGTCAGAGGCGCCATACACTATCCGGCTTATCTGCGACCATCCGAGGGCACCAGCGCACATCACACAGGGTTCGAGGGTTACATATAAAGTGCAGTCGGTCAGGTATTTGCCTCCAAGGAATCCGGCCGCAGCGGTGATAGCCTGCATTTCGGCATGGGCGGTTACATCGTTGAGCATTTCGGTGAGATTATGCCCTCGGGCAATAATCCGATCGTTGCATACCACCACGCATCCAACCGGAACTTCGTCGCGGTCGTATGCTTGTTGTGCTTGGTTAAGCGCCTGTTTCATATAGTATTCGTCGGAAAACATGGCAGGTTTTTGAAGTTGTAAAGCTACATTTTTTTTTCCATCAGAAAAAGATATTCGTGGTGTTTTACTTCTTTGTTGCTCCATTCGTTGGTCCATCGCATCTGTGCCATCACATTTTTTCGGTAATCGATATCTTTGATTTTCAGTATTTTGCCTGAATTACTCAGTATATCAGAAAGGTCTTGCCGGCTCACTCTTCCACCCGAACTATAGGAAAGTAGTACATATTTTGCGCGGGTTTCTTTGATGAGCTTGTCGATGGCTTCCATTGCGATGAATTTTCCTGCTGCATTTTTCCTGAATTCTTCGAACACCGACGGATCATGCAAATCGCGGGTGTCGGTTCTGCGGTTTGATTTTCCGAACAGTTCTGGTTTGTCGTTCAGAATCACCGTTTTCCAGAAATGATAATAAGAAGCGTAACGCACCCTGCTCGGAGGCATTTTGTGGTTGTTCGAGCCATAGGGAGGATCGAAATAGACGAGATCGTATGCGTTTTGGCCAACGACATTGAAAATATCATCGCGCACGACCCTGTTTTGACCCTGCGCTTGAAAGCGCTGAGGGAGTTCCAATTGGAGGTTGTTGTGCGACCGTGCCGACCATGCCGACAAGTATGAAACGAAATGTCCGAGCGTGCTGTCAACCTTATCCAGTGCATATATCAAACTGGTGAGCAGTACTGCCTGATCCTCGAAGGGGAGTTTCAATCGATCAATTTCATCACGTATAGCATCGAGTTTGCGGGTATTCTTTAGCTGAAAAGGTTTTTTCCGATTGTCTTCGGTTGCGCCGTAAAATTCAGTGAACCAGCCATCGTATCCTTCGAGATGATTCAGATGATCGAGTATTTCCTGATAATAGCTGTCGGGTTGTTTCGATAGCAGATAGCAGGATGCAAACACCTCCGACCAGTGGGAAATGTCGCTCGAAGTTGTGTCGTAGCCCTTTTGTGCAAAGGCCTGCGACACCCTTGTGGAACCACTGAAACCATCGAGCACCGTGCGTATTCCCTTCAATCCATCAGCAATTTCAATAATAAAGGGTATGATTCGGAGTTTCGACCCTGCATACTTAATACCCTCGGTGCGGGGAAAAGTTGAAGGGTGGATGTGTTGTGTCACAGTTTCACACATCTTCCTCAACCACCAGGTTTTCGATGATGAAATTCTGACGTTCCGAAGTGTTTTTGCCCATGTAGAAAGAAAGCAAATCAGCTACTGCATCTTCCCTTTTCAGCGTAACCTGATCGAGTCGTATATCCTGACCGATAAAATGTTTGAACTCATCGGGCGATATTTCACCCAATCCTTTAAATCGGGTAATTTCCGGATTAGTGCCTAATTTGGCCATGGCAGCAATTCTTTCTTCTTCCGAATAGCAATAAATGGTTTCTTTCTTATTGCGAACCCTGAAAAGTGGCGTTTGCAGGATATATACATGTCCTTTTTTGATTAAATCGGGGAAAAATTGCAGGAAGAAAGTAATGAGCAGTAAGCGGATATGCATTCCATCAACATCGGCATCGGTCGCTACAATCACTTTGTTGTATCGTAATCCGTCGATACCATCCTCTATATTGAGGGCAGCTTGCAACAGGTTGAACTCTTCGTTTTCATACACAATTTTCTTTGTGAGGCCGTAGCAATTCATCGGTTTTCCCCTCAGGCTAAACACCGCCTGGGTGTTCACATCGCGGCTTTTGGTGATTGATCCACTGGCCGAATCGCCTTCGGTGATGAAGATTGAGGAGCGTTCGGTATCGCCTTTACTATCATTGAAATGTATCCGGCAATCGCGCAGTTTTTTATTGTGAAGATTAACTTTTTTGGCTCGTTCACGTGCCAGTTTGGTAACCCCGGCAATCGCTTTGCGCTCTTTTTCCGACTCCAGAATTTTCTGGAGCATGATACCAGCGGTTTCCGTATTCCGGTGAAGAAAATTGTCAAGCTCCTTCTTCAAAAAATCTGAAATGAACTTATTGATAGAAATGCCATTTTTCGACATGTCGCGCGAACCCAGTTTTGTTTTGGTTTGCGATTCGAACACCGGCTCCTCCACGCTGATAGCCACAGCGGCCACGATGCCATTGCGAATATCGGTAAGTTCCATGTTTTTGGCGTAGAACTCCTTGATGGTTCGGGCAACTGCTTCGCGGAAAGCACTTTGATGTGTACCTCCGTGAGTTGTATGCTGTCCGTTTACGAACGAATAATATTCTTCACCATATTGGTCGGTGTGGGTAAAAGCAATCTCAATATCTTCCCCTTTCAGATGGATGATAGGATAAAGCAGGTCTGAAGTGATATTTTCATGGAGCAGGTCGAGCAAGCCGTTGCGCGAAATGATTTTTTTCCCGTTGTAATTAAAAATCAGACCGGTATTGAGATAAGCATAATTCCGGAGCATGGTTTCGATATACTCATCGATATAGCGGTAGTTTTCGAAGAGTGTATTGTCGGGTTCGAAATAAATATAAGTACCACGTTCGGAGTTTGGATCGGCAAATAATCCGGTGTCGGCTACTAATTTCCCCTGTGCAAATTCGGCTTTGCGTGATTGCCCGTCGCGATAACTTTGCACAATGAAGCGGCTCGACAGGGCGTTTACCGCTTTGCTACCCACGCCGTTCAGTCCGACCGACTTTTTAAAAGCCTTCGAGTCGTACTTTCCTCCGGTATTCATGATCGAAACGGCATCCACCATTTTCCCGAGCGGAATACCCCGCCCATAGTCACGCACTTCGACCGCCCCTTCACGTACATTGATGATTATTTGCCGGCCTTCGCCCATGCGGTATTCATCCACACAGTTGTCGAGCATTTCTTTTAGTAACACATAAATTCCATCATCGGAGTGGGTACCATCACCTAACTTTCCGATATACATACCCGGACGGCGACGTACATGTTCCAGCCCTTCGAGGGTGATTATATTGCTATCGCCATAATCCACTGCCATTGTTGGATTTGTTTCACTCATATCGTTAAATGCTCTTATATATTTGTTTATCTTGTTATCCAGCTTTCAGGATTCAGTATGGTTTTGTCTTTCCATATCTGAAAGAATAATTCTGTTTTATTGTCATTCTCGGTATCGGTATAAATACGTCCAATATTCTGTTTTGCTGTAACTCTCTGACCCACATTCACATAAATTTCGGTAAGATTGGCATAAACAGTTCTGTATTGCCCATGCTGAATAATGACACCATTGTTGCTCCCCGGAACTGAAAAACGCTGTGTTACTTGTCCATCGAAAACAGCCCTGGCATTGCTACGCGCAGGAGACTGAATATAAACTCCTTTGTTGTTAGTAGTCACATGTTTGAGAATAGGATGTGGTTGTATGCCATATCTGCCGCTGATAAATCCTTTCTCCACCGGCCAGGGTAACCTTCCGGTATTTGATGCAAAATTACCCGAAATCAGTGCCTCTTCCCTCGTTTGCTTTTCCACAGCAGCGCTTGTCGATGGTTTGGGTTTAGTGCCTGGTTTCGCTTCCGTATCTTTGCGGGAAGCCGCTCTTTCTGCTGCTTTTTTCCTTTCGTCAGCTCTTCGTACCTCCTCAGCGATAAGGGCTTCAATTCTCCGGTTTAGATCATTCGCTCTGCGTTGATGGCGTTGCAGGTCGGTCCCGAGTGTTTTAGCTCTTGACCTCAGTTGGTTGAGCATCACTTTCTCTTTTTTCTGATCTTCAGTTAGCTTTTTCGACTCAGTAGTCTGTTTGTCTCTGATATCAACCTGAGTTTGCCTGTGTGTTGCAACCGTTTTTGCTCTAAGTTCAATCTCCTGTTTTGTCTTCTCAATTTGTTCTACCTGTAGTTTCCGGTAGGTAGCATATTCCTGCAAATATCGAAGGCGCCGGAGCGATTGATCGAAACTTTTGGCAGAAAGTACAAACATAATGCGTGCATAAACACTTCGGTTGATGTGGGCTTCCTGTACCATGCGTGCATATTCGCTGCGAAGTTCCACCAGTTGTTTTTCAAGTTTTTTGGTTTCGACCTGCAGCCTTTCCATCTCCATATCGAGCGCCATGATTTCACGGTCGATATTGCGGATCAAACGCGACCTTTCCTCAATGCTTTTGGTGATGATGTTCAGTTTGTTGACCGACGCTTGTTGGGTTTTGCGGGTTTCTGTAAGTACTTTACTGGTTGTTTCGAGCAATTTAAGCGTGTTTTTTCGCTGTTCTTCCAACTCCTTCACTGTTTGTGCGCTGGCAGTTGTAAAGAGTAGAACTCCCGCAAGAATAATTAACCATATGTTCCTCCGCTGTTTCATCATTTGAGCAGATTTTCAATTTGACCCCTTCTCAGCGATTGCAGGTTGATATCGGGAATAGTAATTGTTTCATTAAAGCCTATTCTGTTCATGGTGAGCTGAAAACTCAGCTTGGTAGTTTCGCTTTTTGTTTGAAAGGATGCGGAATATGGAAAATTCAACCCATCCTGATTTTTAAAATCCCCGTATTCGGCAGCAAACTCCATGCTTTGGTCGTCGGTTACAATAGTTACACGAGCTACCCTGAAATCATTGGTCAGAAATGTTTCCTGTAAATGTTCGCTTTTTACGGTTTGTAAAATTATTTTTTCATTAACTATTTTCTGGCGGAACGATTGCGGATTAATTTCGTAATCACCATAAATGAATGGATGATTGGTAATCAAATGCTGTATCAGTTTGAAACTGATGTCGATTCCAAACCGGTTTCTGAGATACTGATAGTCGGTTTGATAATATACTCCACGCATTTTGTCAATCACAATAATTTCTCGTGCATTGGCTCTCACCTGAAACATTTCCACGCCAAAAAATGGGGTAACACTGAGGTACAATACGCTGTCTCTGATTAATTTGAAACTGGCAGGGCTGCTATAATTACTACCACCCAGATTTACATTCACGGTCATTTTTTTGATATCCATGGTGCCAAACCATGGAGTCGATTCAAGCATTTTTTCAAGTAAAATGGCATTCCCATCGGGGTCGGCAATCACTGCAACCGATTGTTTGGTTGTTTTACAGCCGGCCATCACCAGAGCGATAGCCAATATCCAAAACATTCTATAAGTGTTTCTCATTGTCAATTGTTTCCATTCCATTATTTTCAATTTTCTTTTTTAATTCTTCGTTCTTGTGGCCTGATTCATAGGCCTTTATCCACATCTCCATAGCTTTGGCTTTATCTCCACTCATCCACAGAATATCTCCGTAATGCTCAAGAATCACGCCTGGGTCCTGATCCTTAGACAAATTATCGATAGCCCTTTCGATGTAAAACTTTGCCAGCGTGTATAGTCCCTGTTGATAAAATATCCAGGCATAGGTATCGAGATAGGTGCTGTTGCGGGGTTCTTTTTCTATCGTTTTAGCACTCATCTTTTCAGCTTTGCTGAGGTCCTTTTTCTCTAATGAAAGAAAATATGCGTAGTTGTTGAGAGTTCGCATATTTTCAGGATTTAGTTTCAGCGATTCTTCATAAGCGAGAAATGCCGAGTCCGACCTCTCTAATTTCTGATAAACATCTCCAAGATTGGCGTACAGGTCGCTTCGGATCGATTTATTCGCATGATTTTCGAAAAGCACCACTGCCTCACGTATTAGCGCTATGGTTTCTTCATACCTTTCGAGCAACTGCAATGAGATACTTTTAAAGAAGTAAAAAGAAATATCGTCTTCAACAGCGGCAATAGCCCTATCGGTAATTTCCAGCACTTTCTCATATTCCTTGCGGCTGTAAAAAACCTGCATTAAACTGAACCATGTCTGCGCGTTGGCAGGATTAATGGCGAGCATGGATTCATAAACGGCCGTAGCGTCTTGGTCGCGTTTAATGTACTGAAGATACGCAGCATAGTATCCGTGAACAGCCTCCTCCAGCGGGTAGTGGTCGATCAGCAGTTTGAAAAGTGTTTCCATGTTTTCAATTTTCTGCTCGGTCTTAATCAGCGATTCGAGGTGCTGTCCCAAAATTTCCATCTTGGTTTCAATGTCGAGTTGGCCATTTTTTAATGCCAGTATGGTATATTCCAAAGCCTTTTCCTTGTTGCCGGTCTTGTTGAAGTACTCCATCAGAGAAGTGTAAACAAACGGACTCTCGGGATCAGATTCAAGTACCGACATATAAAGTTCGTATGCCTTCTGCTGTTGTCCCGATTCCATAAGGATGTCGCCCTTTATCAGCTTGTGTTTGCTTTCGAGCGGATATTTTTGAATGAGTTGGTCGATTTCGGCAATGGCTTTTTTCAATTTGTTTGACATCAACAATAATCGCAGTTTCTCAAAGGAGATTTTTTCATTGACGCCCGTCATTTTTTCAAGCTGTTCATACAACTCTATGGCTTTTGCCGGTTGTTCGGTTTCACGATACAGGCCAATGAGTATGTTGTAGGAGGCTTCCTTTTCAGGAAACTTTCTGCGTAATTGTTCGGCGTGTTTGATAGCATTGTTAAAATCTTTTGTCGCCGTATAAACTGAAATTAGTTGTGTGCTGAACCACCAGTTGGCGGGTTCGAGTTCAACTGCTTTACGAAGCAAAACCAGGGATTCCTCGGTTTTCTTCAATGCCAGTAAACACAGGGCCTTTTCGTATAACAAGCCAGCATTAAGTGAATCAATACTGTGGCTTTTCATCAGCGATTGCAATGCTACTTCGGGCTTACCCTCCTCCTTGAGTCTTATACCCTCATAAAAATGCGCATAAAATTCCCGCTGCAATTCTTCCGACAGTGCCTTGCGCGGTTGCATTGCAACAGTTGTTGCTTCCCGGCTTGTTTTGCACGAAAGTAACATGAACGACATCAGCGAAATGAGGGCAATCTTTCTCATATACCTGTGTGACCGAATCCTCCGACACCCCGCGCCGTATCACCCAATTGATCCACCGCTTCCCATTGAGCCTGAACATGTGGTGCTATGACCATCTGACATATCCGTTCGCCATCTTCAATCACAAAATCAGCATCTGACAAATTGATTAGAATCACACAAATTTCGCCACGGTAGTCGGCATCGATGGTGCCTGGTGAGTTGAGCACAGTAATGCCCTTGTTAATGGCCAACCCGCTTCTCGGTCTGATCTGTGCTTCGTAACCAACCGGTAATTCGATGAATAAACCGGTAGGTATAAGCTTCCTTTCCAGCGGGTGAAGAGTGACACTTTCCGACAAACTGGCCCTCAAATCCATGCCTGCCGAATGGAGGGTGGCATAGGCCGGAAGCGGGTGATGTGAGTGATTTACTATCCTGATTTTCATGTAACTTATAAGTGCTGTTTTGGCAAAGCACAAAAATACAGTTTTTTATTCAGAAAAGGACATAAAAAAATCCAAAATTCGTGGGGGCACATTTATCTGCTAAATCATTGAATAAAGCACTATAATGGAAACCCATTCAAAGAAATTTTGCGAAGATGAGTGAAAAACTATCCACTTATTATTCCTCATAAAAATGATATTGCTGAAATTTAAATATGAACCAGGACCAAATGCAGTAGATTTATGGTTTTGATGATTCTCTTACAGGTCATTTTCTAATCCCGATTGCTTTTTGTAATTTTGCGAAAAATCAGTGAGACCGGCCAGACATATTTATAATATGGCCGGTTTATTATTCAACCGATTATTCATGCAGGACCCATTCGACATCAGAAACCAGCGTAATGCAGAAAGGGAGTACGAAAATGCGCTCAGGCCACTTAGTTTCGACGATTTTAACGGACAATACAAGATCGTTGAAAATCTGAAGATTTTTGTGCAGGCTGCCCGCATGCGACGCGAATCGCTCGACCATGTGTTGTTGCATGGCCCTCCGGGACTGGGCAAAACCACCTTGTCGAATATCATTGCCAACGAATTGCAGGTGGGGTTCAAAATCACTTCTGGTCCCGTACTCGATAAACCGGGCGATCTGGCGGGATTGCTCACCAGCCTGGATACGAATGATGTGCTTTTTATTGATGAAATGCATCGGTTAAGTCCTATCGTTGAAGAATATCTTTATTCGGCCATGGAGGATTATCGCATTGATATAATGATCGACAAGGGCCCCTCTGCCCGTTCTATTCAGCTTGATTTAAACCCTTTTACGCTGATTGGAGCTACTACACGCAGCGGATTGCTTACTGCCCCACTGAGAGCGCGTTTTGGCATTAATTGTCATTTTGAGTATTATGATACCGAAGTAATCACCGGAATCATCAATCGCTCGGCGCGTTTGCTCAATGTGCCCATAGAGGAGAAAGCAGCGGTCGAAATATCCGGAAGGAGTCGGGGAACTCCCCGTATTGCCAATGCGCTGTTGCGCCGTGTGAGGGATTTTGCCCAGGTGAAGGGCAACGGTGTTATCGATCATGCCATTGCGCTTGTAGCACTCGAAGCCCTCAATATCGACAAATACGGACTCGACGAGATAGATAATAAAATCCTGAACACCATTATTGATAAGTTTCGTGGTGGTCCGGTGGGGCTCACTACCATCGCCACCGCACTGGGCGAAGACCCCGGAACTCTCGAGGAGGTATATGAGCCATTTCTGATTAAAGAAGGTTTCATGAAACGAACACCCCGCGGCCGGGAAGTTACCGAGCTGGCATACAAACATCTGGGTAAGATTAAGTTCGGAGAAACCGGAACTTTGTTTTAGAATTCAACATCTTTTTAATAATTTGAAGCATTTGACTTGAAGCATATGGAGCACAAACTATTCATATACAACACACTAACCCGAAAAAAAGAGCAGTTCATCCCTATTCATGAACCCCTGGCAGGGATGTATGTTTGCGGCCCGACCGTTTATGGCGATCCGCATCTGGGACATGCCCGTCCGGCCATCACCTTCGATATTTTGTTCCGCTACCTGCAACACCTTGGTTACAGGGTGAGGTATGTGCGTAATGTAACCGATGTGGGGCATCTCGAAAACGATGCCGATGCCGGAGAGGATAAAATTGCTAAAAAAGCAAGACTCGATCAGCTCGAACCCATGGAGGTGGTACAGTATTACCTGAACCGCTACCGCAAAGCCATGGAAATGCTCAATGTACTTCCTCCAAGTATTGAACCGCATGCTTCAGGACATATCATGGAGCAAATTGAGTTTACGCAAAAAATTCTCGATGCCGGTTTTGCCTACGAAAGCGAAGGTTCGGTGTATTTTGACGTGGAAAAATACAACCACGAACATCATTATGGAATTCTCTCGGGAAGAAATATCGACGAGATGCTCGAAACTACCCGCGAACTCGATGGGCAAAGCGAGAAGCGCCGTAGTGTGGATTTTGCCCTTTGGAAAAAAGCATCTCCCGAACATATTATGCGCTGGAAGGCTCCATGGAGCGAAGGTTTTCCGGGCTGGCACATGGAATGCTCGGCCATGGGTACCAAATATCTGGGCGAGGAGTTCGATATTCACGGCGGAGGTATGGACCTGATGTTCCCGCACCACGAATGTGAAATTGCCCAATCGAAAGCAGCATTGGGCAAAGACACGGTGAAATACTGGATGCACAACAACATGATAACCATCAATGGTCAGAAAATGGGAAAATCGCTCGGGAATTTCATTACACTCGAGCAGTTTTTTACTGGCAATCATCCTTTGCTCAACAAGGCTTTCAGTCCGATGACCATCCGGTTTTTTATACTCCAGGCACATTACCGCAGTACGGTCGATTTCAGCAGCGAAGCCCTCGAAGCATCCGAAAAAGGACTCGAACGATTGATGGAAGGTTATGCCCGACTGAAAAAACTAACTCCTTCGGGCCAATCGTCCATGGATATTTCTTCGCTTCGCAACAAATGCGAAGATGCGCTGGCCGATGATCTGAATACGCCGATGGTGATTTCAGCTTTATTCGATACGTTGCGGGTTATCAATCTGGCACATGATGGAAAAGAACAAATCAGTGCTACTGATCTGGATGAACTCAAATCAATATTTAAGTTATATCTTGAGGATTTGCTGGGCTTATCGGAGCAGACTGATGGCGCTATAGGAACAGAAGCATACCAAAAAGCAGTTGATTTATTGCTGAATATCCGACTCGAAGCCAAAAAGAATAAAGACTGGGCAACCAGCGATAAAATCCGCAACGAACTTACTGCTTTGGGTTTCGAAATTAAAGATACCAAAGAGGGTTTCGAGTGGAAGTTATAAACGAAATTATTTGATCATTATGGAAACAACAAGACAACAAAAAATTGCCAGAATGCTCCAAAAAGAGCTGGGCGAAATATTCATGTTATACGCCAAAAAGATGCTGGGCACCCTCATCAGTGTAACAAGTGTGCGGATTAGTCCCGACCTCAGTGTATCACATTGTAATCTGAGTATTTTCCCCGTAAATAAAGTAAATGAGGTACTTACGCAGGTTAAACACGATGCGAAATCGATTCGTTTCGATTTGGGAAAAAGAGTCAGAAACCAAATGCGTATTATCCCTGAATTGCATTTTCATGTGGATGATACGCTCGATTATATCGAAAATATTGACAAGTTGCTTAAAAGCGATCCGCCATCACCGGCAAGCGAAAAGGAGATTTGAAAAACCACGCTACAACCCCGAATTCTTCGGCGCGACTGAAATTCAGTTTCCGGATCGCGCTACGGTATCTTTATTCGAAGAAAACCCACAATGCCATCAATGTGATTACAGGTATTTCTTCGGCAGGGGTAGCTGTGGGAACTATTGCCCTGGTCGTGGTTTTGTCAGTTTTCAATGGTTTTGAGTCATTGTTTGGAAGTCTTTTTACAGCCTTCGACCCGGATATGAAAATTTCATTGTCCGAAGGAAAAGTATTCAGCACCGACAGCATTATCTTCGATCAGGTGAGAAATCATCCTTCAGTAGCAGTGCTCACAGAAGTGGTGCAAGAAAACGCATTGCTGAAATTCAAAGACAAGCAAATGCCGGCGCTTATCAAAGGTGTGTCGGATGAGTTCCGGGCCATGACCCAAATCGACAGCATCATACGTGAAGGTGCTTTCGTGCTTTTCGATGGAGCATTCGAACATGCTGTGCCCGGTGTAGGGGTAGCATCGACACTCGGTTTGGGGGCACATTTCATCGATCCGCTCTTCATATATGCTCCGAAACGCACCTCACGAATCAATTTGTTGCGGCCCGACCAGAGCTTTAATCAATCGGCCACCTTTGTCTCAGGCATTTTTTCGGTGAAACAGGCCGAATACGACGATCAAATGGTGCTCGTTTCACTTGACCTCGCCCGCGAACTGTTCGAGTACGACAAGTCGCAGGTTACATCCATTGAACTTAAACTAAAAGAGGGTGTCGTTGTTAAAAAAGTTCAACAGGAACTGAGGAAGATTCTTGGCGATTCGTTTCTGGTATTGAACCGTTACGAACAGCAGGAAAGTTACTTCAAAATCATGCGCATTGAAAAGTGGATTACTTACCTGATACTAAGTTTTATCCTGCTTATTGCCAGTTTCAATATCATCGGTTCTTTATCCATGCTCATCATCGACAAGAGAAACGACATAATAACACTCAGAAATCTGGGTGCTGACCAAAAGTTAATCAAACAGATTTTTCTGCTCGAAGGCTGGATGATTTCGATGGTGGGAGCAACCACGGGCATCATCATTGGAAGCGGTTTGTCGCTTATGCAGGAAAAGTTGGGTATTGTGAAACTCGGTACCGGATTTATTGTAGATCAATATCCGGCTGTAACACAATTTTCAGATATAATTTTAGTTTTTATTACCGTGCTGGTTCTGGGATTTTTCACCGCCTGGTATCCTGCAAAATATATCAAAATCAATAATAATCAAACTTTATGAAGCACTTTTTATTAGTAACTATTGCTATCTCCCTTACACTGATTGCTTGTGAAAAACCTGAAGTAAAAGAATATGAGTATGAAAAAAATCCACAGTATTCATGGGGTTATGCAGAGTTTTGGGGAGCATATTATGCCGAATACAGCAACAATAATCATGTATTAAGCCTGAGTTTGTTTACCGACTCGCTCGAAATTAATCAGGAAAGCAAGTTAACGGGCTTTGGTCAATACCTGTATCTTGAGGATATTTTCATCGCTCCCTCCGACACCCTGTTGCCTGCAGGTGTGTATGTAGTGAACGACAGCGGAAATCCTTTTACAATAGCTGCTGGCGAGGAAATTGAGTATGATGGCGACAAATACAATGTAGGCGCTATGATTAACTATGTCGAAAAAAACAGCACTAACGATATCCGTAAATTTATAACCGGAGGTAAGATGACTGTTTATCAGATTGGTGAAAAAACGCTCATCATCTGCGATTTCAAACTGGCCGACGGTACAGAGCTAAAAGGCAGATACGAAGCACTGTTGCCTTATTTTGATCAGTCGGAAGAAAGCGCAGGGGCAAGACAGAAAACCAGAAGTAAAATAAGACAGATTTAGTTCAGGATTCAAGCCCTTAAATGATAAACATGCCGACATTATCGATTGAAATGTCGGCATGTTTAGTAGAAACTAATTGCATGATAGGTAGTGTTTCATCCAGTGCATTACTATCGTGATACTTGCCATCGGTGATGTGGATATATGCTGGTATGCTGCCTCGCAAATCAAAAAGTGTATGCATTTTTACTGCGCCTCGTGAATATTTTCCTTCTGCCCAGGTAAATAAATTGATACTTACACATAGGGTTGTAGAATCAAGGGCGAATTTCTCATTATCAAGATCAAGATTGGGAACTTGATGATTGGCATACAATGGTCGTACCTGATGAATCAAATAATTACCAAAGACAGCAAAAATCATCCAGTTGCGGTGTTCGTTTGCTCTCGACAAAACCGATGAATCAACCTGTCGTTTGACACCCAAGTGATAAAGTTGATGCTGATGTGCTTGTAAACATGTACAAATTGACCGCAAGGAAGGTAATGAACCTAATTGACCAAACAGCAATTGTACGAACTGATTCCAGCAATCAAGTTCCCGAACATGTTAGTTGCCTTTATAAAGTTTGACACATTTATTGAACTCGTATTAATTTACAATAGACAGTACTTGAGAAAAAACAAATTTGCCTGTGTGCATGGTGATTTCGAGGATTTTGTATAATTATCTTTTTTTCATGATGACAAAATTAATTGCATTTTTTGAAGTATCATTTTGTCCGGTTATTTAGGGGGCTAAAACACTGATGAAAGATACAATCAGACTACTGAAAGGGAAGTATTCCTGATAAAACGGGCTTTTACCTTTTCAGGAATTCTTGCGGATAAGCCTTTTTTTGTATTTTTGCAAAACTTGTTTAAAAGATACCCAATGATTCGCAAAAATATTCTCACATTGCTGCTGTTCAGCCTGCTGATGCCAGTTTTTTCCTATGGCCCCATCGCTCACAGGGCTATCACCCTCATAGCTTATAACGAACTTACTCCCAAAACCCGGAAGCAGGTTGATGCTGTGCTCGGCTTGAAAGGCATTGTATATGCTTCTACCTGGGCCGATGAGGTGCGCAGCGATCCCGATCAGTATAGCTACAGTTTTCCCTGGCATTTCCAGAATCTTTCGCCAGGTTTGACCTATGATGATTTGCTCAAATTGTGGAATAATCCGCGCTCCGAAGGCGATCATCTGTTTTTCGCCATGCAGGAAATGATAAGTCGGCTAAAGAAAAACCCCAAAGACAAAGAAGCCCTGAAGTTTTTGGTGCATTTTACCGGAGACCTGCATCAACCCATGCATTTGGGGAGAAAAGACGACCTGGGCGGTAATCGCGTTCCCTATACCTGGTTTGGCGAAAAAACGAATATTCACAGCTTATGGGACTCTTATCTTGTAGAACAAAAGAAAATGTCGTTTACTGAACTGGCCGAATATCTGGAACTAACACTCGTTTCACGCAAGAAAGAGTTTCAGAAGATGACGCTCCCACAGGTAATTCAGAAATCGTATCTGATTACCAACAGGATTTATGAATACAACCGCGACGACACCAATAATTACCGCTATGCATATCATTTCGGAAAAGATTTGGACGAAATGATGTACCTCGGAGGAATACAGCTCGGAAAAATACTGAATGAAATATATCGGTTTAAGTGAACATTCATACTCCCGGGCGGGTTTTACCAACAACATACAATAATGCAGATAAATTACAATGCGAACAAGACTGATAATCACAGGAATAATTCTTGGTTTGGTGACAGGAGTGCAGGCTAAAGGCATTCAGTTTGTGAACGATACCGTTTTTGAAAATGTTTTGAAACTGGCTCAGCAGCAGCAAAAAATGATTTTTATCGATTGCTATGCCATTTGGTGTGGCCCGTGTAAGTATATGGAGCGTGAGATTTTTACCGAGGTATCAGTTGGTGAGTTTCACAACAGCAATTTCATTAATATTAAGTATGATATGGAAAAACCCTATGGAATCCGTATCAAAGAAAAGTATCAGGTAAAAGGTTATCCTACATTCCTTTACCTCGATCCTTATGGAGAGTTGGTACACCGTGGAATTGGCTCAACAACTGATGCTGCCTCATTTATCGAAATCGGAAAAACTGCTTTGAGTGGTGAAAAAAGTTACAGAGCCATATCAGAAAAAGTACGTAAAGGCGATCGTACTGCTTCAACTTTATTGGAGTATCTAAAACTTAATTTCAGGTCGCCTGATACGGAGCGGCTTATCACTGAGCATTTCAGCCTGATTTCAGAAGAAGAGAAATTCAGCAAGGAAAGCTGGGGTCTGGTTAACGAGCATCTGAACAATGTGGAGTCGGCTCCTTTTCGTTTTTTTCTGCAACACCGCGACCGTTTTATATCACTTTATGGTGCCAAAACGGTTGAAGATAAGTTATATAATACCTTTTCAATCATTTATCGGGCTGATCCCGAAGCTTATAAGAAGCTGCACAGCATCGATGCGGCACTGTTCGAAAGAAACCGGATTGAAATGGCCTATCGTGGTGCCAATAGCAACTTTATTCGCGATAAAGCCAATGTGAAACTCTGGAATCAATTGATTGCCGGAGCCGAAAAATATATTACTGAAGGAAATCCTACTGCTACCCAACTCAACAGTATCGCCCGGAACATTTACGAGAATCATGGAGCTTTTAATGATAAGAACGCATTGAAAAAAGCAGAAGTTTGGGCAAAGAAAGCCTTGACGATGGAGCCAGACAATCCTGCTATTAGCGACACATACGCTCATATTTTGTTTGCACTTGGCAAGAAGAAAGAAGCTGTGGCACAGCAACAAAAAGCATTGGACATAGCAAAATCAACTGGGAGTCAGGGGGTTGCGCAGATGGAATCAAATCTTCAGAAATTCAGAGGAAAAAAACAAACTAAACCATGATTAACACCCGATTCACCCCAACCTGTAAGATGAACGAACTCCTCAAAAAGGATCCTTCACTGTTACTTACCATGACCCGTTTTGGTATAGCGTTGGGTTTTGGTGATAAAAGCGTGAAGGAAGTTTGTCGCGACAGAGGAGTGGATATGAATACCTTTCTGGCAGTTGTGAATTTTATCACCGGCGACCAGTCGGTTAAAACACTCACTTTCGACGGAATTTCAATCAGCTCGCTGATAGTGTATCTGAAGAATGCTCACGAGTTTTTTATCGATTTTAAATTGCCGCTTATCCGGAGAAAGCTCCTCGATGCTATCGGCGAATCGGTTCCTGAACAACCTTACCGCGACATGATTCTTCGTTTTTTCGACCAGTATGTAGCAGAAGTAGAAAAGCACATGAATTATGAAAACGATACAGTATTTCCTTATGTGCTCAAACTGATTGAAGGTGAAAAGAAAAGTAACTTCAACATCGGTATTTTTGAGCAAAATCACGATAATATTGATTCAAAACTATCAGATTTGAAGAACATTTTGATTCGGTATTTTCCTGCTAAGGAACCCAATTACCTGCTCAATGAGGTGCTGTTCGATTTGTCGGATTGTGAAGTTGATCTCGAACGGCACTCCTTAGTGGAAGATCACTTTTTTGTGCCTGCTGCAGAAAAAATTGAGCGAAAATTTACAGATGAAAAACCTGTTTCGGAAGCTGAAAAAAGCGAAAGTTTGCTTACCGAACGTGAGAGGGAAGTTTTGATATTTGTGGTTAAAGGACTTACGAATAAGGAAATTGCAGCCAAAATGTTTCTTTCAACTCATACCATCATTTCACACCGAAGGAATATAGTTCGCAAGCTGGAAATAAATAGCACAGCGGGACTCACCATATATGCCATTGTAAACAATCTGATAACCCTGGAGGAAATTAAGTCGGTAATCGGTTGATTTAGTCTAAGTTGCTATTGTTTTGCAGTTAAATCGTAATACTACATGCCCAGAAAAATATTTCCACCCTGGCTTTTTTATACCCTGATGGTAGTAGCTTTTGTGATTCTCACCTGGCTTTTATTTGTCAAAGCTGCCAGATTTGAAACTCCGGGCACTGAACAACAGGTCACCGAACTTTTCCCCACCATCAACAGCGAAGTATTCAAAGATTCGATGTTGCACAATCTGGCCGAACCTGTGGCTATGATGCTTATTCAAATTATTGCTATTCTGTTGGTTGCCAGAATTGCCGGGTGGATTTTTATCAAAATGGGCCAACCATCCGTGATTGGTGAGATTTTGGCCGGTATCATTCTCGGACCCTCTCTGTTGGGTTATTTTGCCCCCGAAACTTACCAGTTCTTATTTGCTGCAGAATCATTAGGCAACCTGTATATTCTCAGTCAGATCGGACTCATCCTGTTTATGTTTGTAATTGGTATGGAACTCAATCTGAGCATGTTAAAAAACAAGATGGGAACTACCTATGTTATCAGTCATGCCAGTATTTTTATTCCATTTTTTCTGGGACTGTTGTTTGCCTACCTTGTTTATGAAGAGTTTGCAGCAGGTCAGACCAGTTTTTTGTCCTTTTCACTTTTCATTGGTATTTCGATGAGCATCACAGCATTTCCAGTACTGGCCCGCATCATTCAGGAGAAGGGACTTACCCGCACGCATCTCGGACAAATATCCATTACCTGTGCGGCCTTCGATGATGTTACAGCCTGGTGTATTCTGGCAGTTGTAATCGCCATTGCCAAAACCGGAAGTATAGCCAGTTCGCTGATAACCATCGTATTGTCGATTATTTTTATACTTTTCATGCTGTTTATGGTAAGGCCTTTCATGAAAAAAATCGGCAAGACTTACAGCAATAGTGAAGTGTTGAATAAAAACATGGTGGCCTTTATTTTTCTCTTATTGACACTGTCGGCTTTTGCTACACAACTCATTGGTATTCACGCTCTTTTCGGGGCTTTCCTTGCCGGTGTTATCATGCCTGAACTGCCAAAATTCAGGAAACTGATTATTGAAAAGATTGAAGATGTGGCACTCACCCTGTTTCTTCCTCTGTTTTTTGTTTATACCGGATTGCGAACCGAGATTGGACTGCTCAATACACCCTATCTCTGGGGCGTTACTTTGTTGGTGATCGCTTTTGCTATTGCCGGTAAGTTTGTTGGCGGCGCTGTTTCGGCCAGGGTGATGGGCGAAAGCTGGCGCAATAGTTTGTCGATGGGTATACTGATGAATACGCGCGGTTTGATGGAAATTGTGGTGTTGAATATCGGTTACGAGATGGGCATTTTACCCAAACCAATCTTCGTTATGCTGGTGTTGATGGCGTTAGTAACCACTTTCATGACTACACCGCTTCTGAGTCTGATACATCGTATTTTTCCCGAACGCGATAGCGAATCGTTGCGTCTGCGACAAGCTGTCATGGGCGAATTCAGGGTGTTGATAGCTCTCGGAAACCCCGACAATGGTAAATATTTGCTTCGCATTGCCAAATTGGTACTCGATGGCATCAAGAATCCGCTGCGCGCTACGGCATTACACCTTTCTCCCGGTTCCGATTTGAATCCGCTTTACAGTGATGAGTTTGCTTCTGAGAGTTTCAGAGGAATCAGCAATGAAGCCACAGAATTAAAGCTAAATCTGCATAAAGAATATAAAGTTGCTGATAACGTGGAACTTGGCATTGTAAAAACAGTTAATCAGGAAGAATACGATTTTCTGCTTGTGGGAGGTGGAATCAGTTTATCCGGAATTAGTTTTGTGAAAGATAAGACCTTTAAGAAATACAGTTGGTTAGGTAAAATTATGAAACAGGTAAGCCGATCGCAGGAGATTTTCTATCCGGGAGGTTTGCTCCATGATAAATCCCGGTATTTTGTGGAGAACAGTAACTGCAGTACAGGCATATTTGTAAATCGCAATTTTCAAGAATTATACAGTGTTGTGGTCATGCTACACGGAACCGAAGATGAATTTCTGATACGGTATGCACACAGAATTCTGAAAAACAATAAAGGAGTTCAGATAAGTTTTTACGATGAAACTAAATTGCTTGGCTTGAATAACAGGATGACAGCGCATTATACGACAGTAATCACGAATTATCCCGAACAGGTTAAAGTAATTAAACCCTCAAAAAATAATTTTCAGGTATTCAGCAAGTTCAGCCTACTGCTGATCAGTTATCAGTGCTGGGACAAGCTTAACACCAACAGCGACAACCGACTCGCCTTTATTCCTTCCACCCTGATAATCAACAAAAAGAAGAGCCGTTTCTCAGAAAAAACAGATGAAGATATGGTTTCAAACGAACAAAAATGCCCCTAAATATGATTATTGTCAAAATGCGAATGATGAAAATCAAAAAGGCAATCAATTCCCTCCATCGAAGTTCTTACTTTTGAGGGGAATTTTTGTTGCTACACAAAAGTTCATAAACATACTCTAATCATTTAAATTTAATTACATGAAAAAACTATTCTCTATGGGCATTCTTATGTTCTTAGTTTTGGTGTCTTTTACCGCTAAAGCTGAAATTAATTTCAATCTTAGTTCTGTAGGCGGGACTTTGGTCCTGGATTATGATGCAGTAAATGCTGAAAGAAACAAATTACAAACTGATCGCTGGATTACTGTGGTCAATTTTGGTAACAGTGGAACTGCAAGCAGATGTGGTACTGCAACCAAATCTTTCGATATTAAAGCAGGTCGTACTATCGATTTCTTTCTTGCAAAATGCGACAAACTGGTAATAACAGCTAACATTGCTACCGGACGTGGTTTGGTAGTGACCATAGATGATGGAGCAGCAATTAATCTGGCGGGTACAGGCGCATGTTTCAATTATGAAATTCCGGTTAACAAAGAAGTACCTGTAAGGATCAGGATCAATGGTAGAGACTCAAACAGTTCATGGACTTCTTTCTTCACCTTTACTTACGCAGAAAAATCCCCTAAAATTGAAGCTTTTCAGATCAATGGCATCAATGCATTAATCGATCAGGGTGCTAAAACCATTACTAAAGAAATGCCTTATGGAACGGACATCACCAATGTTACTCCGGTTGTAACCATCGGTGGAACTGCTACAGGCTTCAGCCCGCAGGGAGCACAGAATTTCAGTGCCGGCTCCATTAATTATGTTGCAACAGACGGAACAGTGAATGTTGAGTATACTACTACCATCACCGTAAAAGAACACCCGACACTGAAAAGGCAATAACCGCATTAACCATCAACGGTAAAGCAGCCACCATTAACGAAGAAACAGGGGTTATCACTTGTGATTTTGCCAGTTTCCAGGGTCCATTAGCCAACTGGCCGGTGCAGTTCACACTGAATTCGGTCACTGCCAATAGCAGTTTCACTTCAGGCAACAGTCATGATTTTGCAACACAGGGAAGTCTGTGGATAACAATAACAGCTCAGGACAACAGCACTAAAGTGTACACAGTGACACCCACAGTATCAACGAAAAAAAACCTTGCAATACTTAGTGTGAATGGAAGACCAGAAAGTTACGACAATCTTCTCATGTCGGCTTTCCAAGATTATTACGTACATCATTTGATGGCTGCCGCTTCAGCGCCATCCGATATTAACTCATTCTACAGCAACTTTGATGTCGTTGTATTGCATGCGAATGTAGGCGGAACCAATGCTACCGCTCTTGCAAGCGAGGCTATTGTCGGGGTTAAACCGATGCTTAATCTGAAGGCATTCTTCTATAACTCCGGCCGTTGGAGTTGGTCAACCGCAGCACCTCAAAACGCTCCTGCTGGTACAGCCACAGCCGATGTAGAGCCAAAGTATCAGGATCACCCATTATTTAAAAATGTAACATTCAGCGGATCCACACTTGCATACTATGATAATTTACCAGTTACCAACACCAATGCAGTACAATTTGCAAGCGACCTGGCAACCCTCGATAAAGGTACTTCGTTTACACTTGCTACAGTGAATTCAACCGGCATACAAATACATGAAATTCAGGATGTTACCTCAGCTAAATTCGTCATGGTTGGTTTGAGTATGGAAGGAAATAACTACACCTACTTCAATTCTAACACCATTAACATCCTGAAAAACAGCATTGGATACCTGCTCGATCCGGTAGCCAAATACAATTATCTGACCTCAGATGTTGCTATTCCGGCTAACAGTCGTATATATTTCAATCAGGGTACGATAAACAATCCTGCCCGTGAAATGCTCAGTATTTATAACCTTTCAGGTTCATGTGTACTCAGTTCAAATGCTGCTACTATAGCAACCGATAAACTGCCGGGGGGTGTTTATGTACTACGAACTGAAAATCATCAGGTGATGAAGTTTGTGAAGTAAGTTTCGAACAATAAGCGATAAATTGACCAAAAACGGGGGAGATCATGAATGAACTCTCCCGTTTGCATTCAAAACCTTTGCAAAAAATCTGAAAGATTCACATCCCTGCTCAAATCCATTTTCTTTCGTATACGATAGCGATTGGTTTCTATGCTGCGTACCGACATGTTGAGCAGGGGAGCCATATCTTTTGATGATAAATCCATTTTGATGTAGGCGCATATTTTTTTGTCAGTAACATTCAGTTCGGGAAATTGATCGCCCAACCGTTTGATATAGTTTTCATACACCAAATCGAAATTCTCCTCAAAACGCTTCCAGTTGTTGTCATTTTCTATGTTTTGCCGGATATTTCGTTCAACACGTGTTAGTCGGTTGATAATTGCATTGCTGTCGCTTTTTTTCCCGATGTCTTCGGCGGTTTTATGTAGTGTGTCCACAATTTCAAGCAAAATCTCGTTTTTGCGTATCAGATTCATCGTGGAGCTGGCCAATTCCTGCGATTTGTGACGGAGTTCATATTGAAGCTGCTGATTTTTCAGTTCTTTTATTTCCCGCTTTTTGGCTTGGTTTTCTTCGTCGAAAATTTTCTTCTGCTCCTGAATTTCCTTCTCCTTCAATTCCTTCATACGTACAGCTCCTCTTTTTGACCTGTAGTTCACAAACTTGATTACAGTAATTATCAGTGCAATAAAAAGCAAAGTGTAAATCACAAAGGCGATAGTTGATTCATACCAGGCAGGTAAAATTCTGAATTTGAACACGGCTTCGGCTTCTTTGAATTCGAGCAAATCGCGGGCTCTGACCCTGAAAGTATATTCGCCCCGGGGCAGTTGACTATATTCCTTGAAAGTTTCGGGATTAAAGTCAGACCAGCTTTGATCATAATTGTCGAGTTTGCAGGAGTATTCTACCAATCCTTCGTTTCGGAATTCGGGGGCGATGAAACTAATTCGGACCGAATTATAGTTCGAGGAAAAAGCATGCAAAGTGTCAAAACGCACAACATTGATTCTCGATTGCTCATTTTCGCTTCTGTTGTTGAATGCGGTTACACTATTGATTAATGTTTTGAATGAGTTGTCTGACGCATTGAGTTTTCTTGTGTCGATGCGGCTAAACCCATCTTCAGTGTTAATAATCAGACGGTTACTGTCGATATAATTAAAATGCTCAAAACCTATCAACAACTTCGATTGGAGCATCCTGTAGGTCAGCGAATCCATTTTGTACCCATTTTCGCTCGTTTTTCTGGCCAATCCAACAAATCTTCCGGAAACGCACCATACATCACCGTTCGGGCTTTCATGCAAGCGTATATAACTGGGTGCCCCGTTAAAAAGGTTGTTCCACTCGCTGTTTTCCACCATCCTGTCTGTTTTTCGGTTATACGAAAAAAGCCCACTTTCCGAAGAGAAGATGATCTCTTTATCGACTTTAAAGAAGGTGTTGTTGGTGTTTGCAGGCAAACCCTTTTCCTGATTGTATAGTACTACGCTGGTAATGCTGTCGGCTTTTTCGTTCAAAGTAAGCCTGAAAAGGCCATTCTGCCAGTGACTAAACCATATGCTACCGTCTTCATCTTCGAGAAACATCGGACTCGATTCTTTGAAATTTCCTTTCAGATAATGCGAAAAAAACCATTTATTCCGGGTTTTCTTCATTATAAAAAGGCCCTGATAGGAACATCCCAGAATCAGGTCCGGATGTTTTCTTAAAGGAATAAAATTCCACACACCGCCCGGAAGGCCATCAATCTTTTCTATTCTATCATGGTCAATGATGAAAGCACCAAGATCATCGCCGCAGAAAAGGGTATTGTGTATTTCCTTGAGGCACCAAACCTGACCCTCCATTCCCCTGATAAGTTGTAGTTGCAAAGGTAATGGCGAACTGGTGAGGGGGTAGTTGGCTACATATAATCCCTGATTTGTGCCGAAGTATATTTTGTTGTTTCTGATATGGGATGTGTAACCCGCACCATATAAGTTATTTGTACTGAAAATATTGGATATGGGCACATTCAGGAGCACATAATCAATTCCGTTATCAAGGCCCAGCCACAAATTTTGCATGTTATCGAAAGCCATACTCAGTACAGTATTGTTTTGCAAGCCGGAATACGTATTGACAAACATATTTTCGCCGGTATTTAAATCCTGAATGGCAATACCTCTTTGCACTGTACCGAAAACAAGCTTTTGTCCGTTAGTAGCTGCACAGAACACCTGATTCGTTTTTAGAAAATGCTCAATGCCTGTACGAAAAGGTGATATGCTAAGCCCATCATACATATAAACTCCATTGAAAGCAGTAACAATAAGTACTTTGTCTTTGTCATGCGGCAATATAGACACTACTTTGGCCAATCCTAATATTTCCGAACCCTGAATTCTCACAAACATATTTCCACTCAGCATGAACAGGCCGGTTTTCTTTCCTGCGATAAACAGATTATGATGAACTACAGCTGATGTTTCGACACCGCACCGAAGGAAAAGGGGTGGAAGCAACACTCGGAACCCGGATGCGGAATGTGTGGACTACAGCAAATCCATTTGGCGATATACCCAATCCATACGGAAGCTCCATGAATTTCGAAACATCAGGCAGATTTGTGGAAAGTGGCTCCTATCTGAGGTTGAAAAACCTGCAATTAGGATATACCCTCCCAAAATCCATCCTCGGGGGATCATTCATCAACCGATGCCGTGTTTATCTTTCGGGAAGCAATTTGTTGACCCTGACACGCTATAGCGGATACGATCCCGAAGTGGGCGGAGGTGTCGATTACGGAAACTACCCACAAGCCAGAACATTAATGTTCGGAGTGAATCTTGATTTTTAATGATAGTATGAAGCGATAAAAAATACAACAATGAAAAAATATATTCAAATCATCATTTTATCGGGATTATTACTTTCCCTGACTTCCTGCGAGGAATGGCTTTTGGAACCATCGCCAGGTCTGACACGACTCGAAGATTTCTATTCGGTTGGAAAAACTGCTATTCAAAGCACCAATGCTGCCTATGTTCCACTGATGTGGGAGTATAATTCAACTTATTTTCCGGAGTGGTTTATCGGCGATGTGGTTTCGGATGATGCACTCAAAGGCGGACAATCCAGTGGCGATATGCCTGATGTGTACGACATGGAGAATTTTAAAACCAATTCGAATAATGGTCTTCTCCTCGATTTCTATCGTGCTCAGTGGCAGGGGATAGCCCGCTGTAACCTGCCGATGCAGGAAATTGCCAAAATGAAAACCGACTCGGTAATGACTCCCAGAGTACAACAAAGGCTACTTGGAGAGTTAAAGTTTTTACGTGCGCTATATTATTTCCGCCTGGTCAGGGTTTTCGGAGGCGTTCCCAAAGTTACCGAACCCATTGTTTCATCGGCCAACTGGCAACAAAACCGCGCTTCAGTTCAGGATATTTATGCACTCATAGTGAGCGATCTCGAAGCTGCCAATGCCGGTTTATGGAAAAAAAGCGAATATTCGGCCGATGATTTGGGTCGGGCTACCAAGGGCGCAGCACAGGCCATGTTGCTCAAAACCCATCTTTATAATAAGAATTATGCTGAAGCCAAACGCTGGGGCGATTCTATCCTGCTTTCGAATGAGTACCGTCTGGTTAACGATTATGCCGATAATTTCACCCTTGCCGGTGAAAATGGCCCCGAATCGGTTTTCGAGATTCAGTATATGGAGGATCCTACCAGTGATTACGGACAGGGTTTCGGGTTTACACGTGGCACTTTCAGCGTTATTCTCACCCGTTCACGCTCTTCGAAACTTGGTGGTGGCTGGGGTTTCAATAAACCCACCCAGAACCTTTACAATGCCTTTGAAGCGGGCGATCCGCGCCGCAATGCAACGATTCTGAACCCATCCGACAGCGAAATTGAAACACCGGAACAGGAAATCTACCTCGGTAGCCGCTATCTGAACAGAAAATATGCGCTCATGAATCCCGACAACAGCTATTACATAATTACGCATCCAACCCGCGGTCCAATCAACAATAAAGTGATTCGCTATGCCGATGTGTTGCTGATGTATGCCGAAGCCTGCTGCGAACTCAATCAGCTTACTCCTGCAAAAAATGCATTGGAACTGGTACGGGCAAGAGCAAGAGGAAACAGACAGGTATTGCCAGCATTCCCTTATGGTAATTATGCCGACAACCAAACTGACCTGCGCAAGGCTATTCGACACGAAAGACGTGTTGAACTGGCGATGGAGGGTCACCGCTGGTTCGACCTCACCCGTTGGGGTGTTGCCAAAGAAGTGATGGACGCATATAAAGCTACTGAAACTGCTGAAGTTCAACAGCATATGGCTACATTTATTAAAGGAACCCATGAACTGTTTCCAATACCCAGTCAGGAGATTGACTTGAATCCCATGACACAAAATCCTTAAGAAAACAACAACAACTTATTAACAACAAAACAATTATCAAATCATGAAGAAGATTTTATTATTAGCAAGTGCAGTACTGATTTTATTCAGTTCATGCGAAGTGGAAGTTACCGGGGTTACACTCAGTGAAGCCAATATGACACTTGAAGCCGGTGAAACAGGTACACTTACTGCCACCATTCTCCCTGCAAAAGCCGCAGGTACTATTACCTGGGCATCATCGAACACAGCTGTAGCCACCGTTGAAAATGGCGAAGTAACTGCAGTAGCCATTGGTACAGCCAATATCACCGCAACGGTTGCAGGTTTTACTGCTACCTGCGTGCTTACTGTTACCAAACCTGCCGTTAATTTTGCTGTTTCACTCACAGGAAGCGAGTATTATCCCATCATCCTTGATGGTGTTACTGCCACTGCCCTGGGCACCAAAATTAAAGCTGATTTCCGTCCCGACGAAATAAACAAGTTTCTGTACATCTGGAATGGAACTTTCACTCCCGGAACACCTACAGGACCCAACTGTTTTGGACTGGTTGAACCATGGACCAGTTTGGTGGTAGGAACAGTAGGTTGGTCGGGAGCGGGCTTCAACAGTAAAGATGCAGCAGCACTCGATAAACTTGCTCCAATTACCGCTAATCCTACCAATTACTTTCTGCATATCGGGATTAAAAGTCGTTCCAATGCTGTGTTTGTGTTCGGTCTCGACGGGCAATCGAACGTGAGGTTCGCCGTAGGTTCAGCACCGTTCAACGACAATGGAACCATCATTCAGCCATTGGCCGACTTTCCGCGCGATGGCGAATGGCAGAAGATTGAGATTCCAATGAGTACGCTGAAAACCAATGGTTTGCTGTACAGTACAGGCATGGCTGATAAGAACGTATTATGGTTCCTTGCAGGTGGTGTGGCCGGTACAACAGTCGACCTCGATGCTGTATTTATCTACAAAAAATAATAATATCTTTATACAGTTTTTCTGAAATAGTAGCCGGCATAACACCGGCTGCTATTTCACTATTTTCAGTTGCTTAAAAAACGATGATCATGAAATTAATAAGATATTTATGGCCCATAGCTGCAGTTGTGTTACTTGCCTCCTGTGACCCCAGCGGACCAATACCCAAAGTTACAAAAGTTGTATTAAATCAAACCGTTGTTAGCTTGGCCGAAGGTGACTCCCTTCCTCTGGTGGTTAGTTTCGAACCTAAAGGAGCTAACGAAAACATTACATGGACATCGTCGAATTTAAAAGTAGCAACTGTTAGCGATAAAGGTGTTGTTAAAGCCCTATCGCGTGGTTTTGCGCTGATAAAAGCACAGGCCGACTCCCTGTATGGTACTTCTGAAATT
>CAYGJI010000019.1:0-37047 GCA_964350125.1 uncultured Paludibacter sp.
CAATTTAAATAAAAAAAAAGTTATTAAACCCATGCACTGCCTTTTTTTGACTAAATTTGCATCTTGTATAAAAAAGCGTTTCAGCCCCTGATGAACCCCTTCATATATCTGATTTTCAAACATTTTCGGCACACCGCAATCATCCTGTTGATGCTGTTGGTGTACGGAGGGATTCATGCACAGGGAACTTTGCAGCCCGACAACAGAAGTCGCACACCCGACCAGGCGACTACTACCGCACCTGCAACACGCATTGCAAACCGGCCGGCGGATTCGCAAAAACCGAACCCGATAGAAGCTGAAATTAAATACAAAGCAAACGATTCCATCATTCTTTTTGGTAACGGAACGGCCTATTTACACGGTGAGACTGAGATTAACTATCAGAATATCAAGCTTACAGCCGATTTTGTACGGGTAAAAATCGACAGCAGTCTGATTTACGCCAGGGGTACCGAAGGTGAGGATGGTCAAAAGCTTGGTGAGCCTGTATTCTCGGAGGGTGAATCCTCCTATAACTCCAAAGAGCTCATGTACAACCTCAAATCGAAGAAGGGATTTATCCGCCAGGTAGTAACCCAGGAGGGCGAGGGATATATCATAAGCGATAAAACGAAAAAGACACCTGATAATGTTTTTTGTATGGCTGACGGTAAGTACACCACCTGCGAAAACCACGATCATCCTCATTTCTATCTGAGCATCTCCAAAGGGAAAGTGAAACCCGGAGAGTATATTGTTACCGGACCTGCACACCTGGTAGTTGCCGATGTACCTTTACCCATTGCATTGCCTTTCGGGTTTTTTCCATTCACGAGCAAGTATTCGTCCGGTGTTCTGATGCCACGATACTCCACAGAGATGACGCGGGGTTTCGGGCTTACCAACGGTGGGTATTATTTTGCCCTGAACGATTATTTCGATCTCGAATTGTTGGGCGATGTTTACACCAAGGGCACCTGGGCTGCCTCTGCATCAACCAATTATGTAAAAAGATACAAATTCCGTGGCAATTTCAGCGTGAGTTACCGTGAGGATGTGACCGGAGAAAAAGGCTTTCCCGAATACAGCAGGAACCCCAACCTGAGTGTACGCTGGTCGCACTCGCAGGATCCGAAATCGAGTCCCAACTTCAGTTTCAGCTCGAGTGTTAACTTTAGCACCAGCGGATACAACCGCAGTAACATCAATGCTTTTCACAGGCCAGAGTTAAATTCACAAACCACCACCAGTTCGAGCATCAACTTCACCAAACGGTTTCCTGAAATACCTTCTCTCAGCTTATCAGGCGGGATGCAAATCAGTCAAAGAATGAGAGATTCAACGTTAAGTCTGAGTTTGCCTAACATCAACATTTCCTACAGCCGATTCAATCCTTTCAAACGCAAAGTTCAGACCGGCAGGGAGCGTTGGTACGAAAAAATATCAATGTCGTATTCGGGAGCGTTTGCCAACAGCATTGATACGAAGGAAAACATGTTGTTAAAATCTTCGTTTTCCAAAGACTGGCGCAACGGGATGCGGCATTCGATACCTATATCAGCCACTTTCAACCTATTGAACTACATTAATATTACACCCTCTTTCAATTACCAGGAGCGTTGGTATCTCAAGGCTATCGACAAGAGCTGGGATAAAGATGCACAAAAAGTTGTTAATGATACAGTACAGGGATTTTTCAGGGTTTATGATTTCAACATGGGCGTTTCGGCATCCACCAAACTGTATGGCTTTTTCATCCCTTCACGAAAACTTTTCGGAGATAGAATTGACCGCATCAGGCACGTACTTACCCCTTCGGTGAGTTTCAATTATCTGCCCGACTTTGGCGATCCGAAGTGGAAGTATTACAGCAGCTATGTTCGCAGTGTTCGCAGCAGTACCAATCCGGATGTTTTTACCGACACCGAAGTTTCATATTCGAGGTTCGAAGGCAGTTTATACGGAACACCCGGCCGGGGCACATCCGGAAGTATCGGATTCAATCTGGGCAACAATCTCGAAATGAAAGTACGCAATGAGCAGGATACAACCGGCACCAATCCCTTCAGGGTAATCAGTCTGATCGACAATCTGAACATCAGTGGTGGTTACAATTTGGTGGCCGACTCCATGAACTGGTCAAGTTTCAATGTCAGTCTCAGACTCAAACTCACCAAAAGTTATTCGCTGAGTCTGAGCACCTCACTTGACCCATACATGTTCGGATTAAACTCTGCCGGCCATCCTGTCAGAATCAATCAATTACGATGGAACAACGGCAAACTTCCCAGGTTTCAGGGCACCGGAACTTCCTACAGTTACACCTTCAATAACGACACTTTCAAAAAATTATTCGGGAAAAAGCAGGTAGCAATGGCCGAATCAGACAGGGGCGATGACCCCTCCGACAACCTTGCTTCGGAAAATTCAACCGAGGGTCTTACAGACGGAAATCAGGATGTCAATGCCAATAATTCGGAGCCGGGGCTTGAAACCGGAGAAGATGGTTATGCCAAATTCAGCATGCCATGGAGTTTCAGCATCAACTATTCTGTCCGGTATCAGAACACTACGTTCAACAAGCAAAAAATGGAATACGACATGGGCTTTATGCACAATTTGAGCGTCAATGGAAATATTTCACTTACCCCCAACTGGCGTATCAGCGGCAATTCTACTTATGATTTCAAAGCAAAACAGTTCACATATACCAGCATTTCCATCAACCGCAGTCTGCACTGCTGGAATATGTCGGCCAATCTTGTTCCCTTCGGACAATTTAAGTCCTACAGTTTTCATCTCGGGGTGAATGCGAGCATGTTGTCGGACCTGAAATATGACAAAAGAAGCGAATACGGGGTGAACAATATCACGTGGTATTAGGTTATATAATTTCGCATAATCAGCACAAAAAGGAACAAAATATAAAAACATAAAACAATGAAAATTACAGCAAACAAATCAGTATCAGCCGAGTACGAACTTTATGTTGACGGTGAGAATGGCGGTGCACCTGAAATGATGGAAAAAGCAACAGCACAACAGCCGCTTACTTTTATTTACGGTGTTGGCATGATGCTTCCCAAGTTCGAAGAAAACATTTTCGGTTTATCGACCGGCGAAAATTTTGATTTTAAGATCAGTGCAGAAGATGCTTATGGATTTTATGAAGATGAAAATGTAATTGATCTCGATCGTTCCATTTTTGAGATTGACGGACAGTTGGACGAAAAAGTTATTTTTGAAGGCAATGTTGTGCCCCTGATGGATTCGGAAGGCAACCGCTTGAATGCACAGATTGTGGAAGTTTCGGCCACGCATGTAAAAGTGGATCTGAACCACCCGCTGGCCGGCGAAAACCTGCACTTCAAAGGCTCAGTACTCGAGGTACGTGAAGCTACCGAGAAAGAACTTTCTGCCCTTTATGGAGGTGGTGGTTGCGGTTGTGGCAGTGGTGGCTGTGGAAGCGATGATTGCTGCACAGAAGGCGAAAGTAAAGACAACCGTGGTTGTGGCTCAGGATGCGGTTGTAACTAACACGAACTACAGTTTCGGCACATACGAAAATTTTAGTAGTTTTGCAGCTTTAATATCCAGCATAATGTCAAATTCTATCGGAAAAATCTACACATTCACTTCTTTTGGTGAATCTCACGGTAAAGGTATCGGAGGCATCATCGATGGTTGTCCACCGGGCATCGCTATTGATGAACATTTCATCCAACAGGAGCTCGACCGCCGCAAACCGGGACAATCGGCCATTGCCACACCGCGTAAAGAAGAAGATAAAGTAGAATTTCTGTCCGGTATATTTGAGGGAAAAAGTACAGGAACTCCCATTGCTTTTATCATCTGGAATCAGAATCAGCACAGCAAAGACTATGATCATATGAAGGACCTGTACAGGCCTTCGCATGCCGATTTTACTTATCAGTTTAAATACGGAATACGTGATCACCGGGGCGGCGGACGCAGTTCAGCGCGTGAAACCGCAGCCCGGGTGGTAGCCGGAGCCGTAGCCAAATTGGTGCTGAAACAATCGGGTATTACAATCAAGGCTTTCACATCGCAAGTGGGGCCTATAGCCATGAACAGCACGCTTGAAACAACCGATTTATCGCTGATTGAAAGCAACATAGTTCGCTGTCCTGAGCCCGAAACAGCCGAAAAGATGATTGATTACATCAGTTCGTTGAAAAAGCAGGGCGACTCCACCGGAGGCATCATTACCTGCGTTATTCATGGCGTTCCTGTGGGATGGGGAGAACCCGTGTTCGATAAGCTGCAGGCGCGGATGGCCTATGCCATGCTGAGCATCAATGCTTCACATGGTTTCGATTATGGCAGGGGCTTCGAAGGTGTGTCACTTCGCGGATCGGAGATGAACGATGCTTTTGTGGCTGAAGGCGATCACATCAGTACCCGCAGCAATAATTCGGGAGGTATACAGGGTGGTATCAGCAACGGACAAGACATCTATTTTCGGGTACTTTTTAAGCCCGTGGCTACCATTTCACTACGTCAGGATACAGTAAACATTCATTCCGAAGCAGTGGAACTCGAAGCTCACGGAAGACACGATCCCTGTGTTTTGCCCCGTGCAGTACCAATTGTGGAAGCTATGGCAGCCATGACCCTGCTCGATTTACACATGATTGCCAAATCAGTATTATGAGCGAAAACAAACAATGGGCAGTCATCATCAACCTGAAATCCGGGAAAAAGCATTTCAGACTACAGATGAACTATCTTCTCAAAACATTGGAGAAGGCTGGCCTTGATTACGAACACCGCATCACACAATTTGCCGGACATGCCGTACTGATTGCCAGATATTTTACTAAAAGGGGATTTACCCGATTCATGGTGGTTGGGGGCGATGGTACCATCAGCGAGGTAGTGAATGGTGTTTTTGGAGCGGGAGTTGCTTTTACCCAACCCCCACTGATTGCCATGATACCACGTGGTACCGGCAACGACTGGGCACGGTTCTGGGGATTGACATGCGATTACAAACACTCAATTGAAGTTTTCCTTCAGGGAAAAACAAAACTGATTGATCTTGGTAAGGTTGATTTCACTCTTGAGGGAGAAAATGTCAGCAATTACTTCATCAACTCAGTTGGCTTTGGACTCGATGCTGCTGTGGCACACAACACAAACCGGCTAAAACGCTATGTGGGTAGCCATGCGTTTTTGTATCTGATAGCCTTACTATGGGCTGTGTTTAAATTCAAACCGAAACCCGCTCGTATTGCCTCATCTGAAAAACAAATCAGGGATGTACTTTTCACCATGAATATTGCCAATGGTTGTTACAGTGGCGGCGGCATGAAACAAAACCCTGATGCAGTACCTTACGACGGGCAGCTCGATCTGATGATGGCCCGAAAACCATCCTTCAAAGACATTATTACTGCATTACCCCTGATTTTCAACGGAAAATTACTACAACATCCTGTTATAGAATCATTCAGAACCCGTCACATCACCCTACACACCCAAAATGGAAATTATTTCGAAGCAGATGGCATTGTTGTTCACTATGCACCCCCGGCAGAAGTGAGTATCATACCGGGGGCGATAGAAATGATTGTTCCTTGATATTTAGCTATTTACATCTACTAAAACAAATTCTGTCCGTGTAAATCCTAACTCGAAATTTACACGCAGGTACTTATTCATTCTTTGTTAACGGCTATACGTGCCATCAGTTCGATGGTTCTGATGCGGTCTTTGTAGAGGTTATGCATATTGAGTTTCTGCACATCGAGCGAAGCATCGGAATTATCGTCCCAGCGGCGGCACAAATATACCGATTCGTAAACACGGCCTATCTGATAATGTCGGCTGATGGCCAGTCCAAGGGCGTAATCTTCACCATAACTTGTATTGGGCACTTTGATTTCCCTCAATACCGGAGTATAAAAGGCTCGTGGTGCTCCCAATCCGTTAATTCTCAGAGCGTTGTTTCGTCCATTCTCCGGAGTCCATTCGCGGTGATCGATCAGTCCCGGCGGAATAGTCTGCAAATCGAAATTGGTCATGGTATAAGACCCAACCACCATGGCACAATGTTGTTCATAAAAAGCATCGACCATGATTTGAAGTGTTTTCTCACTCTGATATACATCATCGCTGTCGAGTTGAATGGCAAACTTGCCACAATGCTCTGACTGTACACCCCAATTCCAGCAGCCACCAATACCCAGATCGTCGCGACCGGGAATCAGATGTATTAGCCTTGAATCTTTTTCGGCAAGCTCGTGTATTAAAGCAGTAGTGCCGTCGGTCGAATGATTATCAATGACTATGAGGTTAAACCCGAAGTTAGTTTTTTGCGACAAAACTGAATTGATAGCATCTGCAATTGTTTTTACGCGATTGCGCACGGGAATAATGACCGAAGCTTCGACAGGAAAACTGATTTCACTAAAAGCGATGGGTTTGAAAACCGGCTCAAGGTATGCACCAATTTGTTTGAGATGGTTGGTACAAACCTGTTCCATTTCTATTTGCACAGCGCGGTTTTTGGGATCCACATAGTCGAACATTTTTTCACCACTCTTTCGGGTATCAAGCTCCACTTCGGTGTATAAGTATTCATTTAAATGAACAATCGGCGCTTGTTGCGACACCTTCAATCGCAAATCGTACAATCCTGCATGCTGAAATTCTGTCTGCATAGTCAGTACAGCTTCCTTCATCACAGCCGTATTAAACAACAACACCGACCCGAAATTGAAATCGTCGCGCAAACTCCCGTCCTGATATGCGATGAGTGGATAATTCGAACGTTTATCGCCCATCAGCTGATGATAATCTGAATACAACATTCCTGCTCCGGTATCGGCGGCTACCCGCACCATGCGTTCAAGGGCCATGTATCCCGGCTCAAGTGCTGTGTGTTTGGTGTATATGAGTGTAAATTCAGTATCAGCAATTTCGGCCATTTTCCGGAGGGTAACTGTTGATGTGAGCAAGCCAGAGGTAAGCAATTCACAGGAATCAGGGACAGCAATATTTTCGTCATTTGCGATTAAAAACACTTTGTTCACCAGTTTGGATGAGAGCAAAGATTCGATTGTTTTTTGCGACTCTTCGGAGCCATTGTAAAGCATGAATGGGGTGATGAGATTCATATCGGATTGATTTTTAATGATTTTCGGGAATGTAACATACAAAGGCTTCGATGGCTTCATAGGATGCCAGGCCCAACTTGGCATATAAAGAAGCAGTTGCTCTGTTTCGATCTTCAGACCTCTGCCAGAACAAACGCTCGTCGTTGCCCATGAAAGGTGCGCTCTCCATTTGCGACTGATGCCTGAGGATGGAATTGCGTTTATTGCGTAATTCTTCGGGACTGATGGGCACGGCCATTTCGATGTGGTCGATTTCCCATTCTTTCCAGGCACCACGGTACATCCAGATGCGGCAGTCGTCCATCCAGGTTTCGTTGCGTAACTCATCAATGGCAGCCAGCACAATATCGAGACAAACCTTATGGGTGCCGTGCGGATCGGCCAAATCGCCTGCCACATAAATCTGATGAGGTTTCAGATTCTGCAACAATTCTTTGGTAATTTGCACATCGGCTGCCCCTGGTGGTAATTTTTTAACTTTACCTGTCTCATAGAAAGGCAAATTCATAAAATGCAGATTGCCCGAGGGTAACCCTATATAGCGACAAGCAGCCTTGGCTTCTCCGCGCCTGATGAGTGCTTTCAGTTCGAGCACTTCGTGCGGGTCGACGTCGCCTTCTTTCTTATATTTCAGGATGAAGTTGCGAAACTCACTGTATTTCTTTTCAATAACTTCATTTCCGGCATCAAACATATCTTTGAAGCCTTTGATAAAAGCCAGAAAACGAATCAATTCGTCGTCGGATACCGCAATATTGCCGGAGGTTTGGTAAGCCACATGCACCTTGTGTTTCTGATCGATAAGGCGCTTGAAGGTTCCTCCCATCGAAATCACATCATCGTCGGGGTGTGGACTGAAAATCAGCACCCTTTTCGGATAGGGATGCGCTCTTTCGGGGCGATTACTATCATCGGCATTGGGTTTGCCACCCGGCCATCCGGTAATAGTATGTTGTAAGTCGTTAAATATTTTGATATTCACATTATACGCCGATCCATACAAAGCCAGCAGTTCGCTCAAACCGTTATCATTATAATCTTTGTTAGTCAGTTTCAGAATGGGTTTATCCACTTTGGTACATAACCAAACGATGGCCCGACGTATCAACTTATCGTCCCACTCGCAAGAGGTAACCGACCACGGACGGCTGATGCGTGTAAGCTCGGCAGCGGCATGTAAATTGAGCACAAACTTCACATTCGTATGTAATTGCAGGAATGATGCTGGCACCGCATCGGTCACGGAACCTTCTATTGCGCTACGTATCATGCCCGACTTATGCTCTCCCCAGGCAAGCAATACAATTCTGCGTGCCTTTAATATTGTACCTACCCCAAGGGTGATAGCGCTAACAGGTACTGCATCGGGCGATCCGAATAATTCGGTAGCATCAGCCCTCGAAATGCTATCGAGAATGATGAGACGGGTAACCGAATTAGCTTGCGAACCCGGCTCATTAAAACCGATATTACCTGTGCGCCCAATGCCCAGAATTTGATAATCGATGCCTCCCAAAGCCTGAATCTTATCTTCATACGCCGCACATGCAGCCATGATTTGCGATTTGTCGAGCATCGCATCGAGATAATATATATTGTCTGGCTGAATATCAACATGATCGAAAAGCATTTCCTTCATCTGCAGATAACAGCCCTTTGTAGTGCTATCCAGCGGATAATACTCAAAGAGAATGAAAACGATCACATTGCTGAAACTCAAACCTTCATCCCGGTGCAACCTCACCAATTCGCGGTAAATACCTACAGGCGACTTGCCATTGGTCAAACCCAGCGTGCATGATTCGCCCCGCTCCTGTTTTAATCTGATCAAAGCTGCTATTTCGGCAGCAATGCTTGTGGAACCCAGGGTCTCATGCTCAAAAATCTCAGTTCTTACTTTCTCATGCCGGGTAACTCGTGAAAGCTCAAAAACATCATCAGGTTGATAGTATTTCTTCGAAACTCTTGTAAGTGATATTTGGGAACTAATATCCAGTCTCATAATAAATATATTATTAAAGTTCAGTCTATTTTTTAAATACCTTGCAAATATACAATAAATAATTTAAATATAATCCAAAATATATTGTGTTTTTCATTACAAATATTGAAAATATCTTTGGTAGGCTCATTTTTTTTTCATTATTTTGCAAAACAATTACAAACATACAATTTTTTTCCATGATCTTAATTGCGGATAGCGGATCGACCAAGACACACTGGACTAAGATTTCAGGGAAGTGCACTGCTGAAGAAGTATTTACAAGGGGTATAAATCCCTTTTATCAGGATGAAAAAGATATTTCAGACCTGATAGAGCAACAGTTATTGCCGGCGATGAGCAGCAGACAAACCGATGCCATTTTTTTCTATGGAGCAGGTTGTTCATTTCCTGAGAAAAAAGCCTTGGTTAGCAAGTCCCTGGGGCAACATTTCCCGGATGTAGTCATAGAAGTGCAAAGTGATTTGCTCGGAGCTGCGCGGTCGTTGTTTGGCAGGGAGGCCGGCATCGCGTGCATCCTCGGCACAGGCTCAAACTCCTGCTATTACAACGGCAAAGATATTATGCAAAATGTTTCCCCGCTGGGTTACATACTCGGCGATGAAGGTAGCGGCGCGGTTCTCGGCAAAAAACTTGTGGCCGATGTGCTGAAAAACCAATTACCTGAAAGGCTGAAACAAAAATTCATGGATCAATTCGGTCTTAAGCCAGCGGATATTCTTGAAAATGTGTATAAAAAAGCTTTTCCAAACCGATATCTGGCGCGTTTTACTCCCTTTTTGAAGGAAAACCTGGATGAACCCTGCATTGTGGAAATTGTTTACTGCGGATTCCGTGATTTTGTACGCAGAAACCTCAAGCAATATGAGTATCCCGGAACTGAAGTAAGATTCACGGGTTCAGTCGCTTTTCATTTCAGTGAAATTCTTGAACAGGTGATGTTGGAAGAAGGATTGTTCATGGGAGGTATTACCCAAAATCCGATGCAGGGACTCATCGATTATCATCTTGAAACAGTTTAACTTAACTATTACCATATGGGATTCCAGAAAATTACAGAACAAAGTTCTTTGCACGACAATCTTGATAAAAAAACAGTAGGTGAGCTTTTATCAAGGATGAATGAGGAAGACATGAAAGTACCTTTGGCTGTTTCTAAAACGCTTCCACAGATTGAAAAGCTGGTTGAAATGATTGTGGAAAGAATGAAACGTGGTGGTCGCATTTTTTATATAGGTGCCGGCACAAGTGGTCGGCTCGGGGTACTTGACGCATCGGAAATTCCACCTACATTTGGTATGCCATCGCATTTGGTGGTTGGTTTGATTGCCGGTGGCGATCAGGCACTGCGTAATCCTGTAGAAAACGCCGAAGATGACATGGAGCGCGGATGGCAGGAATTACTTGAGCGAAACATCAACATCAACGACACTGTAATCGGCATAGCAGCATCAGGAACAACACCTTATGTAATCGGAGCATTGCGTCATGCACGCGAAAAAGGCATTCTTACCGCTTCGGTATCGTGCAATCCCAACGCTCCGATAGCTCAGGAAGCCGACATCAGGTTAGAAGTAATCGTAGGCCCTGAGTTTGTGACCGGCAGCACCCGCCTCAAATCAGGAACAGCCCAGAAATTAGTGCTCAACATGATTACGACAGTTACTATGATAAAACTGGGTCGTGTAAAAGGAAATAAAATGGTGAACATGCAACTCACCAATGCAAAACTTATCGACCGTGGAACACGCATGATAGTGGAAGAAACCGGTGTTGAATATGAACAGGCCCGCAACATACTGCTGATACACGGATCTGTCAAAAAAGCCATCGATGCATTTCGTGCACAATAAGCATTATCCTTCATTCAGACAGCAAACATGAATATCGCACCTTCTGCAACATCGGCCCGCCTGCTTTCACTCGATGTATTGCGCGGCATCACCATTGCCGGTATGATTTTGGTCAATAACCCGGGAAGCTGGAGCTACGTTTACGCTCCGCTTGGTCACGCTGTATGGAACGGGCTCACACCCACCGATCTCGTTTTTCCGTTCTTTATGTTTATCATGGGTGTATCGGTGTTTTTATCCTACCGCAAATTCGATTTCCGTTTCAGCGGTAAAACATGCTTAAAACTCCTGCGCAGGTCGGTATTGCTGTTTGCCATTGGTTTGGCTTTAGCATGGCTCAGTCTTTCGATGCGGCAGTTCAATGGCATGAGGGGTGAAGATATTGACCTTGGTACACGCCTCTGGCAGGCCATCAGTTCACTCGAAAATCTGCGGATATTGGGTGTTCTGCAACGATTAGCCTTAGTGAGTTTCTTCGGGACGCTCATCATTTTGTTGGTTCGGCCCAAATACATTCCCTGGCTGACAGGCTTTATACTCATCGCTTACTGGCTGATTCTCGGCCTCACCAATAGTTACCACATGGGCACAGACAGCATAGTGGCTGTAACCGACAGGTTAATCCTCGGCGAAACACACATGTACAAGGATATGACTCCCGAAGGTGTACGCATCGCTTTTGATCCCGAAGGAATTCTGAGCACCATACCCTGTATCGCACACCTGCTCATCGGCTTTCTGGCCGGGAAACTGATCTCTGAAAGTCAGAACATTGAAACTCAAATACGCAAAATACTGATATTCGGAACTATACTCACTTTTGCCGGATTCCTCATTCATTATGGCTTCCCCATCAACAAGAAAATATGGAGCAGCAGTTATGTGCTGGCTACCTGCGGACTGGCAGCGCTGTTGCTCGGATTGCTTATCTGGATCATCGACATGCGTGGTAAACGCGGCTGGAGCGTATTTTTCGAATCCTTTGGCGTGAATCCGATGTTTGTGTATGTTTTCGGCGCACTCCTCACCATCCTCACCGGCAATCTCGGATTTACATATCATGAAAACTGGATCAGCATCAAAACATTTACCTACAAACATCTGCTGCAACCGGTTTTTGGCGATTATCCCGGATCGTTGGTATTTGCACTGGCATTTGTAGTCGTTTGCTGGGCTATGGGACATTTGTTATACAAAAAGAAAATTTATATCAAGCTATGAACAAGCAAAACAACAATTTGATTCTTTGCACACCTTGCAAAACAACAAAAACTAATATCGGTACTTTTCGCTTCGATTCGTATCATTCTATGTCGAAAACTGATTTCATCCGTCTTAGCTTCGCATCAATTGGTATGTTCATCGCCCTCTTCTTGATAGTTTCAACAACTCATGCTCAAACTGTCAGAACAGGCATCGAAGTGCTTCGCGATCAGCAGTTTCGTTTACTACAGGGCAAACGGGTAGGACTCATCACCAACCCCACCGGTGTCGATAGCAAGCTCAAATCAACCATCGACATCCTGTTTGAAGCACCGCAAGTGAAGCTCGTGGCCCTTTTTGGTCCGGAACACGGTGTGCGGGGCGATGTACATGCAGGCGATAAAGTGGACAACCGCACCGACCCACATACCGGATTACCCGTTTATTCGCTTTATGGGGCTACACGCAAACCCACTCCAGACATGCTGAAGGGCATTGATGTGTTGGTTTACGATATTCAGGACAACGGATGCCGCTCGTTCACCTACATCAGCACCATGGGATTAGCCATGGAAGCTGCAGCAGAACACAATATCGAATTTGTGGTACTCGACCGACCCAATCCGCTGGGCGGATTGAAAATTGAAGGAAACCTGACAGAAGAAGGTTTTATCTCCTTTGTAAGTCAGTTTAAAATTCCCTACTTGTACGGACTCACCTGTGGCGAGCTGGCGTTGATGCTCAACGGAGAGAGGATGCTGCAAGCAGCCTGCAAGCTCACAGTTGTTCGGATGAAAGGCTGGAAGCGTCGTATGAACTGGGAAGATACACGTTTGGAGTGGGTTGTTGCATCACCGCATATTCCGCACAAACATTCGTCCTATTTCTATCCCATGACCGGAATTCTGGGCGAACTGGGTTATGTTTCGATAGGCGTTGGCTACACTTTGCCCTTCGAAATAGTAGGTGCGCCCTGGATTAACGCCGAAAAACTAAGTAACGCTCTGAATGCTTTAAAACTCGCAGGTGTTACTTTCCGTCCGATACATTTCAAACCATTCTATGCTACCTTTAAAGATGAGTTTTGCGGAGGAGTACAGATTCATCTCACTAATTTCAGAAAAGCGCGACTTACAGAAATTCAGTTTTATATCATGCAGGAAATGAATAAGTTATATCCTGAGAAGGCAGTCTTCAAAAATGCCAATCAGGCACGTTTCAACATGTTCGACAAAGTGAGTGGAAGCGACCAGATAAGACTCCGCTTTGCTGAAAATCACCGTTTTGATGATATCCGGGAATATTTCAGAAAAGATGAAGATGCATTCAGGAAACTTTCGAAGAAATATCATCTTTATAAATAAACCGTGGATTTCCAGAAAGAAATCGCCGCTATGCGGCTCAGTTGTTTTGGGGTTGCCGCATTTCTACCAAGAAATCAGGGCTACGCCCCTCAGGTTTCATTTTGGGGCATTATGGCTACTAACAAATCGCACCTATGGTGCTCAAATGTATGAGCCGCATAGCGGTGATTTCTTGGTAGCAAAGATGAAAAAAAAATTACTGAGCCGCATAGCGGTGATTTCTTGGTAGAAAAGATGAAAAAACAAATTACTGAGCCGCATAGCGGTGATGTCTTGGTAGAACGAACAAAACATGCAAAACAACTGAGCCACTTAGCGGTGATGTCTTGGTAGAACGAACAAAACATGCAAAACGACTGAGCCGCATAGCGGTGATGTCTTGGTAGAACGAACAAAACATGCAAAACGACTGAGCCGCATAGCGGTGATTTCTTGGTAGAAAAAAAAAATATGATCAGACAATTTCTGCGGGACATTCGGGAACATATTCCGCACACCAATATATACACCGATGAAATGCGCAGGCTGGCCTGGGGCACCGACGCCGGATTTTACCGGCTCATCCCGCAGGTAGTGATACAGTCGCGCCACGAGATGGACATCATTCACATCGTGAGATTAGCTGCAAGGCACCACATTCCGATCACTTTCAGGGCAGCCGGCACCAGTTTGTCAGGTCAGGCCATCAGCGATTCCATCCTGGTAATTGCCGCACAACACTGGGAGAAATACAGCCTTGCACCTGATTATCTGTCCATTCGCCTGCAACCCGGAATTGTGGGGCAGCGTGTAAACGAGATACTGCAACCTTTTGGCCGCAAATTCCCTCCCGACCCTGCATCTGTAAAGTCGGCCATGGTAGGTGGCATCATTCAAAACAATGCTTCAGGCATGAGTTGCGGCATCCACGAAAACAGCTATCGCACACTTATTTCCGCCCGTTTGATACTGGCTGATGGCACCTTGGTCGACACCGGCGATGAAGTCAGCAAAATCGCTTTCAGGCGGAGCAACCCGGCTTTCATCAGCAAGATTGAGCATTTGCGCGATAAAGTGCGCAGCAACCAACAACTTTCAGCGCTGATACGCCGCAAGTACAGCATTAAAAATGTTACCGGACTTCCCATCAACGCTTTACTCGACTTCGACGATCCGTTCGACATCATCACACACCTGATTACAGGCTCGGAAGGCACCCTGGCATTCCTGGCCGAAGCTACCATGATGACGGTGGAAGCACTGCCCTGCAGCGCAAGCGCGATGCTCTATTTCCCATCGATGTATATGGCCTGTGAAGCTGTTATTCAACTGAAAAGCAGTCTGGTTACAGCCGTCGAACTGTTCGACCGGCAAGCCATTCGGTCGGTAGAAGATAAACCGAATGCCATTCCTGAATTGAAACAATTGCCCGATGAAGGTGCTGTATTACTTATCAAAACAGAAGCACGCACTCCCGAAAAGCTGCAACAATGCATGAAGGAGATTACACAGATACTGACAGCCTTCCCTACGCTTTTCCCACCACGGTTTACCGATGATAAAGCCGAATACAGTGCTTATTGGGAGATGCGTTCCGGCATTTTCCCGACCGTGGGCAGCACGCGCGAAACAGGTACAACCTGCCTCATCGAGGATTTTGCGTTTCAACTGAAAGATATTCCAAAGGCTACAGCTGATGTGCGCGAAATTCTCATCCGCAACCATTACGACGATGCGGTTATTTACGGACATGCACTCGAAGGTAATTTCCATTTCATCATCAATCAGCGTTTTGATACTGAAGCAGAAATCATGCGTTACGACCGGCTTATGAATGAAGTAGCTGATTTGGTGGTGGATAAATACCAGGGATCGCTGAAAGCAGAACATGGTACCGGGCGCAATATGGCTCCTTTTGTAAAAAAAGAATGGGGAGAAGATGCCTGGCAAATCATGCGGGAAATCAAATACCTTTTCGATCCTGATAATATACTTAATCCCGGCGTTATTTTCAACGACGATCCGTTTTGTCATTTGAAAAACCTGAAGGCTTTGCCAGCTATCCATCCTGTAATTGACAAGTGCATCGAATGTGGATTCTGTGAAATCAACTGTGTAAGTGCAGGATTTACCCTGTCGGCACGCCAACGTATTGTGGTTCAGCGCGAAATTACGCGGCTCGAACAAAGCGGCACCGAACCCGAAAGGCTCGATGAGCTGCGCAAAGCCTATGTGTTTGCAGGCGAACAAACCTGTGCCGGCGATGGATTATGTGCTACTTCCTGTCCGGTGGATATCAATGTAGGTGAATATGTGCATGTGCTCCGGCAACAAAAAATGGAACAAAAAGTGTTTGCTCAATCGTTTGGGAATTTCACGGCCAACCATTTCGGAGGCGTAAGCAAAGGGCTCAAATCGGTTTTGTGGATTGCTGATACGGCCCGCAACATCCTGGGCAACAAAGCAATGGGTTCTGCAACACGCACCCTGCGCTATGTGAGCGGTGGAAGTTTGCCACAATGGACACCCACACTGCCCAAACCGGCACCCAAACCCATAGCAGGACAAAAAAACCTGCCATACAAAGTCGTATATTTTCCAAGCTGTCTGAACCGGATGATGGGCGTATCGCTAAACGATCCCGATCCCACGGCATTAGTCAATAAAACTGTACAGTTCCTGAATAAAGCCGGTTACGAAGTGATTTTTCCTGAAAAGATGCAATCGTACTGCTGCGGCACCATCTGGGAAAGCAAGGGATTGCCGGTAATTGCCAACCGCAAATCCGACGAACTCGAACAAGCCTTGCTGATAGCCACCCGAAACGGTGAATATCCTGTGCTCTGCGACCAGAGCCCGTGCCTTTACCGCATGCGTAATAAAATGAAAACCATGCAGTTATACGAACCCGTTGAATTCATCGATCGCTTCCTGACCGACAAACTTGAGTTTGTGGCTACCGACGAGCCTATTACCGTGTTCCCAACCTGCAGTACCCGCAAAATGGGACTCGATGTTACACTCGTAAAAATTGCAAAAATGTGCAGCACCAATGTGTTGGTTCCCCAGGAACTCGCTTGCTGTGGTTTTGCGGGCGACAAAGGATTCGTCATTCCCGAACTGAACGAACACGGCTTGCGTAAACTCCGTCAGCAAATCGAAAAAAACCAAATCAGGAACGGATACAGCAACAGCCGCACCTGCGAGATCGGGCTTAACACACATAGTGGAATTCCCTATCAATCCATTATTTACTTAGCAGATGCATGTACTAAACAAAAATAAACAACATAATCATGAATCGTAATTTACTACTCATTATCTTGCTATGTGTTGCCGGAAACCTTTTGACAGCGCAACCCAAAAAACATGAATTCAGAGGTGTTTGGATAGCCACTGTAGCCAACATCGACTGGCCTTTAAAGCAGGGTTTATCCACAGAGCAGCAAAAAGCTGATATGATAACCATGCTCGACCAGTTGGCAGCCAGTAACATCAACGCCATTGTGATGCAGATACGGCCCACTTCCGATGCTTTTTATCCATCAGCCTTAGAGCCCTGGTCGCACTGGCTCACCGGAAAACAGGGGCAGCGACCTCACCCTTTCTACGATCCCCTGCAGTTTATCATCAAAGAAGCGCACAAGCGTTTTATGGAAGTGCATGTGTGGCTCAATCCCTACAGGGTCATGAACACGAACCGTCCGGAATTGCTCAATCCCGAGCATCTGTGGTACAAAAAGCCTGAACTTTTTGTGAAGTACGGCAATCAGCTTTATTACAACCCCGGATTGGATGAAACAAGGAAAATACTGAATCGTGTGGTTGAAGATATTGTGCAGCGATATGATGTGGATGCCATCCATTTCGACGACTATTTCTATCCATACAAAGTGGCCGGCGAGGAATTTCCCGATGAAGATACATTCAGAAAATACCCCCGTGGATTTGCAGCCCATCAGCGCGACGACTGGCGGAGGAATAATGTGGATATGATTATTGCTGAATTGCAGCGAACCATCAAGAGCAATAAACCCTGGGTTGAATTTGGAATTTCGCCTTTCGGAGTGTGGCGCAACAACAATGTTGATCCACGCGGATCTGCGACCAGAGCCGGAGTACAAAATTACGACGATTTGTATGCCGACATCCTTAAATGGCTGCGCGAAGGAACCATCGACTATGTGGTACCACAACTTTACTGGGAAATTGGCAAGGTAGTAGCCGACTACGAAATATTAGTAAAATGGTGGAGCGAAAACTCCTATGGCAAAAATCTGTATATCGGTTTATTCGCTTCGAAAATAGGCACAGAAAAAGCTGATCCTGCCTGGCACAAACCCAACGAACTGGTGCGTCAGTTGCACATGAACAAACGCCATCCCGAAGTTGACGGTGCAGTTTATTTCAGCGCCAAAGGTTTTGTGAAAAATCTGCAGGGACTGAACGACAGCCTGCGCAACGATTTCTATCGCTATCCTGCCCTGAATCCGGTAAACCGAAACATAGCCGGCAGCGCTTCGGCATCTCCCGAAAATCTGCAGATTTTGAAAGATCGCAAAGAAGCCTGGCTCATGTGGGACCCTGTGAAAGGCGATGGCGGTAACCAGGTGGCTTATTACATTGTGTATGCCTTCAAAGGCAAAAAGGCAGGCGACATCAGCAATCCGGCTTTCATTTTTGCCCGAACTACAGATACACGTATCAACCTGAAAGCCATCGACCCGAAAATGAAAGGTAATTACACCTTCATTGTGACTTCAATCAATCGGTTCAGGCATGAAAGCAAGCCGGTTTTTGCTGTAAGTCGCAGAATTTAATAACTTACTTGGTCCAAACCCTTTTTTCATGTATTGTATACATAAATTTGAATATAAATCCTTTGCAGTATAAAAAAAAATGCTTTAATTTGCAGTTGCAAATAAAATAATTCAAAAACACATGAATTTATTTTAAATTTTTAAATTAATTACTCCTTAAATCCAATATTTTTATGAAAAGGATTACAATATGGTTTGTTCTTTTCTCACTAATCTCCGGAGCACTCACCGCACAGCGGGTATCCTTATCGGGTGTGATTACATCGAAAGAAGATGGACTGCCCATCATCGGGGCTTCGGTATTAGAAAAAGGCACCACCAATGGAACCATTTCCAACATTAACGGAGTCTTCAACCTCTCGGTGAACCGGGGCTCCACCATTGTTTTCAGTTATGTTGGGATGGAAACCCTGGAGCTGAAAGTACCCGCATCGGGGCCACTCAATGTAATGATGTCGCCGGTAGCACTCGCTATCGACGAAGTGGTGGTTACAGCCATGGGGGTGAGGCAGGAAAAGAAAAGGCTCAATTTCGCTGTTCAGAGCGTTACAGCAGAGGCAATTACCGACAGCCGATCAGCTAACTTTGTATCTTCGCTTCAGGGGAAAATTTCAGGGGTTAGCGTAACCAATGCAGGGGGATCTCCGAATGCAGGATCTCAAATTATCCTGCGTGGTGTTTCTTCCATCAACCCGGCTCAGGGCAACGAACCACTTTTCATTGTTGACGGAATGCCTATTTCAGGCGGAGCATCGAGCGCAGCAACCATCAACCCGAATGATATTGAAAATGTAACCGTACTCAAAGGTGCTGCAGCAGCGGCATTGTATGGCCAGGAAGCTGCCAACGGGGTAATTATGGTAACCACCCGACAGGGAAGGAGTGGAAAAATCGAAACCACACTAAATGCCAGTCTGCAATTTGATGAACCAACCCGTTTACCCCGAATTCAACAAATGTTTGGCCCGGGTGCACTCGGTTTTTATCGCCCACTGACCGGAGGCGGATGGGGCCCGACTCTCGGAGCAAATGAAGTAATTTACGATAATGTTGGCAGCTATTTTAATACCGGCGTATATCAGAAATACGACATGAGCATGCACGGTGGTACTGATAAATTTACCGCCTATGCATCAGCCAACTATTCAAGCAACGAAGGCATCGTACCCAACGATTATCTAAATCGTTTCGGTATCAATCTGAAAGGCAACTTCAACATAAACAAGTATGTTTCAGCCAACGTTAATGCCAACATAACCAACAGCACTTCACGCGGTGCAGGCGGAATTTCTTCTGTTTACACCTGGCCTATCAACGATGATATTACTGATTATGAAGTTCTTGGATGGCCAAGATTCCGATACTTGAATTTACCCAACAAAGAAGATTCGCCAATCAGTCCGTTGTGGAGCAGATATAAAGACGACGGCATCAATTTATCAACACGAACCCTGCTTTCCGGTGCAATTACTGCTAAACCTATCCTCAATCTCGAAATTACAGGTCGTCTGAGTTATGATTTGAGTAATTTCATCTTCGACGGTTATGCAGTTCCGCGATTCGACGATTCAGTAATTCTTCCTGAACTCAATCCTGATTCACCAACTTACCTCACCGATTTGGCAGCACAAGACAAACAACCCTATTTTACACAAAAGCAATTAGGCAATATCAGCAAGGATTTACTGGGCAATTACAGCTATTCTACGAGCCGTAGCGAAATGCTTTCTGCTTCGGCATTAGCAACTTACAAATATGAAATTAATCAGGACTATACTGTTGAAGTGCTTGCCGGATCAGAAATAAAGATGCGTAAAGGTTTGTCGGCCTCGATGGCAGGACGCGATTTTATCATACCGGGCATCTACAGCATGGCCAATGTGAATGAAGTAGTTAAACTGAACGATGCCAACGTAACCCATTCTGAAAGAAGAAATGCCGGCATATACGGCGAACTGCGTTTAGACTATAAAGGACTTGCTACTTTGAGTGCCACTACCCGCTGGGACTGGTCGTCGACTATCGCATTGCGTTACAATCCATACGATTATCAATCGATTACCGGGGGTCTGACTTTTTCCGAATTATTTGATATCACGAATCAATATTTTACTTATGGTAAACTCCGCGCCAACTGGGCACAAGTAGGTAAAGATGTTCAGCAACCCTATCTGTTCGACCGTAAATTTACCCAGTATCCAACGCTGCCTGATGGTGGTTACGGAGCCGACCCATCGCGCTCGGTTGCAAGCAATCTGGTTCCTGAGATGACCGATTCGTGGGAGGTAGGTATGGATTTGCGCTTTTTCGATAACAGAACCAAGTTCGACATAGCCTATTACTCCACAACTGTTGCAAACCAGATTGTTACAGTGCGTGTTTCACCTGCATCAGGTTACATCCTCCAGACCCGCAACGAAGGCAACCTTAAAAACCATGGCGTGGAGTGGACCCTGGAGCAATTGTTACTTAAGCAAAGGAACATGCAGTGGACGGCAACCATGAATTTTGGCTTAAACCGTGGTATAGTAGTTTCTTTACCTGATGATATTGTTGAAATTCAGGGCACACAATATGGTGATGTGTTCCCAACTGCCTATCTCAATGGATCTACCACCGCTATTTCGGGAAAAGACTATTTACGAACACCCGATGGAAAAGTGATTGTGGATGCGGCAGGAAAACCACAAATTAATCCTACCAAAAGTGTGATCATTGGCAACCGCGAACCCGATTTCCTGTTGGGGTTATCCTCGAATTTCAAATACAAAGACTTGTCGGTGAGCATGTTGCTCGACGGTAGAATGGGTGGCGATATTATGAATGTAACCGGAAGGGGCTTGTGGTCGGCCGGCCAACACAAAGCGCTTGAATTCTACCGGGGCAGGCAGGTGGTATGGGACGGAGTAGTTCAACAGCCGGATGGAACCTATGTAAAGAACACTACTCCCATTGTACTCGATAGTCGCACAATCACTGAATCCTACGTAGGAGTGAGTTCCAATTTTATTGAAAAAGGTTCCTATTTGAGGCTGAGTTACATCACTTTGAGTTATGATTTAACAAAATTCCTGAAAAACACAAAGGAAATTAAAGGTTTACGTTGCTCTGTAACCGGCAGCAATCTCTTCCTCCTGACCCGTTACACCGGATCCGACCCACAGATTAATGCCAGCACCGGCGCTGGTGGTACCGGTGGTATGGGTATCGACAACTATCCGGTTCCCAATACGAGAAGTGTCAATTTTACTATTAATGTCAATTTCTAATTGCCGACTGCCATATGAAACGTATATTTAAAAACCCTGTTCTGATTTTGCTAACGGCAGCTATGTTGTTCAACTCCTGTGAGGAATGGCTCGATATCAACACCAGCAAGGATCAGCCTGTGACGGTGACACCCGAACAGTCGCTTCCGCTGATTGTATTCTTTGCTTCACAGATTTGCTACGACCATGCCGAATATGGGAACTATCTGGCGCAGGCACTTACTACCGGAGGCCGCAGTCAGACCGGTGCCTTTGCTTACAAAAGCGGCTGGGAAATGCTTTCGATGAACCGTCATCCGCAATGGCGCCGTCATTTCTACGATATTGGAGTGAATGCCAACGCACTAATTGATGCAGCAACCAAACTCGGTTCGCTCAATTTTGTACTGATAGCACGCACTATTAAACTACATTCTACCCTGTTGACTACCGACGCATTTGGCGATATTCCTCATTCTCAGGTATATCTTTCGAATTCACCCTCATACGACACCCAGGAATCGATTTACCAGTGGATGTACAAAGAAGTGGATGAATTACTTAGATTATACGACGACCCCACCTGGGTCAATAATCCTTCCAATAAAACCATCACCAAAACCATGGACAGGATTTTTGCCGGAGATTTGGGCAAATGGCGGGCTTTTACCAAAGCGCTGAAAGCCAGAATGATGCTCCGCAAATTGCCGAACTGGGATAATACCCCTCAAAGCTGCGATGCAATTATTGCAGCAGTCGATGCGGCACTTAGCGACCCTTCATACGCCGATGCGATTTACAAATACGATGGTGGTTCTACCGAAAAAAATTGTCCGTGGGGACCCGCACAGCCGAAACTTAACCTCGGATGGGCACAAGCACGCGAAAACCTGTTTACCGAAGCAATTCCATCCAGGTTTTTTATGTACGCCCTGTTGGGTAGCTATCCGAATATCAGGGTATCACGTGGTCATGCTCTCGACCCCCGGGCAGTGGAACTGATGTCGCCCCGCACTGATGACAAAAGTCTGGTTATCTTCAGACATCTCGAAAACAATTTCGGAATGCCGGCAACCATGAGAATCACGTATTACCCTGATATGTATGCAGGCAACGGACGTAACCCCTACACCCGCAACGATGGTTATGTTATGCTGATGTCGGAAGAAGAACTCCTGTTCATCAAGGCAGAAGCTCAGTACTGGAAAGGAGATAAGACATCGGCTTACAACACCACGGTGAATGCTGTCAGGAGAAATATGACCCGTGTGGGGGTTACCACCGACAATCCGAACCGTGTTACCTATTTTAATAAGTTTTTCGAAATTAAACTACCCGGGGCTGCTGTGTTTACAATAGCCGACCTCATGCAGCAAAAATATGTTGCCATGTATCTGCAACCCGAATTGTGGACTGATGTTCGTCGTTACAATTACAGCAGCAAAACAAACGGTATCGCCTACGATGGAGTATTTGTATACACCGTAACTAATTGTCACGATGGCACCAACGGGGTTTTACCTGCCAATTTCAAACTCGAATATTCACTCACACGGCCTTACAACCTCTACGAACCATATTGGAACACTCCGGCCGAATTTGGTATCAATGCCCGTTTTTCGCCTAATGCATGGATAACCAGGCTCAACTACGACCCTGAAACTGAGGATAAGTACAACCGCAGGGAATTGGAGCGTTTAGGAGCTTACAAAAACCCCGATTGGCTGAAGAAGAGGATGATTTGGGCATACAAAAACAACAATTTTGTTACTGTTGCTGATCAGACAGCATGGAAATAAAACAGGATTATTCAACGAATTATAAAGTTACACAATATGAATAAGATGCATATACAATCAGCTATCCTGCTACTGACTATTACTTTGGTGTCGTGCGATCGGCACGATACAATGAACGATGCAGTAATTGTCGGGAAAATGGCTCCTCATGTGTATTGGGAACCCGGAAGCAGCAATGTGAATGCGGGCAACAATGTGCCTTTCATGGTGCAATATTATACTACCTCCGACATCGAACCCGACCGCCTTGAAGTGTGGTACAACGTGATGGAAGAAGAATCCAAATCGGTTATTTGTCCATGGACACAAACCTTTAATTTCAGCATTACTTCAAACCGTTTAACCCAGAAACGCATCCCTCAGAAGATTTCATCTTATAATCATCAGGAAACTTACTGGAACGATTCATTGCGTGCTTATAGTTTCAATGCTGCTTTCCCGACCAGCAACACACTTTCGACCGTGAGTTGGATTAAACCCACCACTTATGATAATGACAGAATGGTTGCGTACTTCGGAGCCAATTTCGCACAACAGTTCAAAGACAGTTTATTTAAGTTGATGAAAGTCACTGATTTTCAGAAAATGTATCTGGGGTTGAATCTGGTTGACAACTTCAAAATATATCTCGACTCAACCTGGAACAACAATTCAGGCAGTTGGGTATATCATTTCCCGAAGGATGGACAGGGCAATACTCCGGTACCTCAAACCATCATCAATATTTACCAGAACATACCCTTTTCTGATCTGGTTTTCAATGGTTCAACCAATCTTTACGAAATCGAATATAACCGTTCTTACCGCCTGAGAGCCAATATCATGGCTTTCGATAAAGCCGGAACTGCCGGCATCTCACAGGATTTTGAAATTTCATTAAATTAGTTAGCAGTAGAACTTTATGAATACAACAACACAACTGAAAAATTATTTCATAGCACTCGGCCTCCTGCTGACCGCGATTGCTTGTGTGGATCGTATGCCTGCCATCGAAGAACTGCCAAGTCCGGATGTGGCTTTTACATACACGGTAACCGACAACAGCTATCAGCTCGACTATTATGTGGGTGCCACCATCACTTTTGTCAGTACTTCTGCTGCGCAGGGTGAATGTAACTGGGATTTTGGTGATGGTAATACAGCGATAGGCGATAGTGTAAGCCACAAGTACAACAAAGCAGGCACCTATGCAGTTCGGCTTACTGTAACCGGAGCAGGTTATCAGGAACAACCCATTTTTATCAGCGATATCAAACCGGTGCTTTCTCTGCAACCCATTGCCGGTGGCATGTGCGAAGTGCTGTCGACGGCAGTAGGTTTTAATGTTGAACTACCCAACCCTGAAGGATTGAGCGAAGAATACAACTGGACTTTCCCTGCAGGGGCAATGGATGAAGCTGGTAACCCCAAAGAAACCTTCAACGGACGTGATCCCGGAAAAATCCGATTTAGCCATGTTGGGTCACAGCGCGTACGCCTACAGGTACGCCTCGGTGGTCGCATGCTCGAAGAAGGTGTGCTTAACGTACCGGTGGCATATAACCAGGCCGTTCCAACACTTTACTTTGCTGTAAAATCGGGGAATATCATGGCATTGAAACTGGTTGGAACTCCTCCGGCAGGCATGAAAATCAATCCCTTTGATCTGGGGGTGAAATCCGGTCAGAGACCTTTGAATTTACTCTTCAACGACACAACATTATACGTATTGGATGCAGGCAGGCAGTTTACCTTTGTCAATGATGTGGATGGCAATATGGGCGATGGCCGCATATTCGCAATGTCGAAAACCGGCAGCCGGGTTGAAACCATGCTTACCAACACCGGCCCGGCTTTCAACGATCCTTTCTATGGGTACATCGAAAGTGGCCGGCTTTTTTTCGCCGACCGCAATACAGGTATAAGCTTTATCGGACTCAATGAACGCAACCGCTCACTAACAAGAGCCGACTTCCCCTATTTTGTACAAAATGCCGCTTTAAGCTATTATGGTCAGGGACTCAGTTTCGGAGCTATGAATGCCTGCTTCGGAAAAATCAACAATGTTTGGTACTGGTGTAAAACATTCAATGGCAATGGCATATTCAGATTTACCGATGCTGATATTTTCCCGGGTACAATTCCGCTGAATACTCCCGCTCCTGCTTCAGGAGTGGTACTCGAAGGCATGTCGCCCAAATCGTTTGTTTGGGATGCTAAAAATCAGGTTATCTATTTTTCAGTATATGATTCGGGGTACGAAGGGGTTTACCGTTGTACCCTGGCGCAATTAGCGGCCATCAAAACACGTGACCATCTGAACCCGTACAAGCTAAAATTAGCTAACGGAAAAACGGTAACACCCATTACCGAACCTGGCAGGGGCGAAGGCTCTTCAGGTGAATTTATCGGCATTTGCCAATTGGCTTTGGACGACAACGATGGTTCTGTTTACTTCGGACTTCGTTCGGCCGATGCCACCGTGAAATCAGGCTTAATGCGATATAATCCCGCCACAGGATTTATCGAACATGTTATCGAAGGTATTGAAGTGTTCGGCGTGGCAGTTAACAGAACGAAAGCGAAACTATTCTGATGAAAAACATTTCTTTGATATTACTGATGATAATAGCACTGACCAGTGTTGGTGCTGTAGCTCAAACCACATCTCCTAAAAGGGAGATGCGTGCCACATGGTTAACAACCGTTTGGCGGCTCGACTGGCCTTCGGTTACTGTTCCTGCGGCAACGGGCACCAACGAGGCTCAGCGACTTGCAGCCATCAATCAACAGAAAAGCGATTTAATTAGAATTCTCGACGGACTGAAGGCTGCGAATATGAATGCCACCTTTATGCAAGTACGGAGCATGTGTGATGCCATGTACCCTTCGTCATACGAACCCTGGAGCCAGTTTATTTCGAGTGTCCGCGGTGCCGATCCTGGCTGGGACCCCCTCGCTTTTGCCATCGAGGAAGCCCATAAAAGGGGCATTGAGTTACATGCATGGATTAATCCGTACCGTTACTCAACATCGCAGACTACCCATGGTGAATTGCCAACCGACTATTTTCATACCAACCGCAACTGGCTGCTCGCGTACGATAGCTTTACCAAAATTCTGAATCCGGGATTACCTCAGGTAGTTTCACAGATTAAGAAAATTGTGGGCGAAGTAGTGAACAAATATGATGTGGATGGCATCATATTCGACGATTATTTCTACTCATACAGTGGTACAAACTCTACCCTCGATATAGAGGCTCAAAACCTGTTTCGCCCGGCGGGGAAAGATTTGGGCGACTGGCGTCGTGAAAATGTAAACCGCATGATTGCAGCTGTTTACGACACTATCCAGAAAGTGAAGCCCTGGGTTACTTTCGGTGTTTCGCCTTTTGGCACCTGGACAACCAATCAGAATGTTGCCAAAGCGCGTGGTGTTCCTCTGCCAACCGGTATAGGAACCACAGCCGACATGTATTCGCAAATTTATTGCGACCCGGTGGCATGGCTCGAAGAAGGCACTGTTGACTATCTCTCGCCTCAGCTTTACTGGACAACCTTCAGCGCTTTTCCGTATGGGCGGCTGGCTCCCTGGTGGTCGGAACTTTGCAACCGTTTCGGAAAGCATTTTTATTCGAGTCATTCCATTTCAGGTATGACTTCAGGTACCGGAGCACCTCCGGCTCCAAATTACATCCGAATTGAGAATGAAGACATTCCCTTGCATGGTGTATCCATGATCGAAAGATCCGCTCTCGAACGTAAAACGGAAACAACATTGCAAAAAGCATCATCAGCCATCGATTTTGCTGCTTCTGAGGTTGGTCTTCAAATCGACTTTAACCGCACTGGCGATATTAACGGAGCACCCGGTAGTGTGTTTTACGCTACAGCCAGGCTGGTGAATACTGCAGGTTTTATCAATTACCTGAAAACGAACAAATTCACCGCTCAGTCGCTGGTTCCTGCAATTGGTTGGAAAACCACATCTGATCAGGGAATGGTCGAAAATATGGCAGTCAATGGCAATGTGCTGAGTTGGACCTACCAGGGAACAAATATGAGGTACGCCGTTTATGCTGTTCCCAACAATAAAGCCGGAGAAGCCGGAGCATTTTACAATCAGGAACATTTGGTGGGTGTGAGCTACACCAACAGCTTCACCCTCCCTACAGGCATCAGCACAGGCACGCATAAAATTGGCGTTTCGGTAAACGACCGTTATGGCAATGAATTCAATGTACGGGTATTGGGCGAGAATCTCACCGTTGGATCTCCGGCCACACTCACCTACCCTTCAAACGGATCAGAAATAATGCTGCCAACTATCTTCCGGTGGGAAGCCGTGGCGGGTGCACATGCTTATCTGTGGCAATTGTCGAAAAATGCGCAGTTTACCGATCTGGTTTGCTCGCGCGAAACTACTCAGCCATCATTCTTCAGCGGATTGCAGACCAATATCAAAGAAAATACGCAATACTTTTGGAGGGTAATGGCCCGCAAAGCCAATACCCAAAACAGCTGGTCGGAAACGCGCAGCTTCAGCGGAAATAAATTCAGAATTATCAGTCCACAAAATAACGAAGGAGATGTTTCCCTTACTCCAACACTCACCTGGGCTGAAGTAGGACCGGCAGCAGTATATACCCTCGACATATCCACAGGTTCGGATTTTGCTGCCAACAAACAGGTTATCAGCCAAGTGTTGAATGCAACTACCAGTTACACCGTACCTGCAAACACTTTGCTCCCAATGACTTCATACTTTGCCCGGGTAAGTGTTAATGATGGTAACATTCAAGCCCTGAGCGAAGCCATCACATTCACCACACGCGATGTGTTTATACCTGTTCCGGTTATCAGTTCTCCAACCAACGGAGCAATCATCGGAGGTAAAAACATTCAGATTTGCTGGCAGCAACAGTACTCCAGAGGATTCAGGGTTGAATACTCCAGAGACCCGTTGTTTCCGGGCCGTGGCACCACAGTACGTAATCTGGATGCATTTACTTACTGCACTACCTTCGAAAATCTCAGTTCCTCAACCTATCATTTCAGGGTAAGAGCACTGAGAGCCAGCGACACCACCGAGCCATCGGCTACAGTTTCGGTGCTTTTGGATGAATTTGTGTCCGTTCTGAACCCTGATCAAAACAATAGCCTGAAGTACTTTGTTTTAAATGATGGAAGAATGAACATTGAAAGTCCCATCGAGACTGATGTAACCGTTTCAGTTTTTGATATGGCAGGTTCACTAATACTCAAGAAAAATCTATCCCTGAAAAAAGGCAATAATCCGATTGACGAAAGCCGGAATCTGAGCCGTGGCGTATATATTCTGCTTGTTCAAAATGTAGAATTCAATGATCAACAAAGAATAATTATCAATCCATGAAATTTATTTAATCACTTTTAAAAATGTATTATTATGAAACGAAATGTACTTTTTGCAATGGCTCTCATATTGAGTGCAGTTGTTTCGGTTGAATTGCTGGCTCAGGCAGCCGTCTCTGTAGATCCGGCAGTTTACACCCGCCGTGGAGTTAACAACGAGATGTCGTTGACCAACAAATGGTTATATTCAAACAGACTGAGCAATTACAATGTGGCTGCTGATTTTGTGGCTCCTACTGCCACAGCGCGTGGTATGACGGTAAAAGATGGCAAAATGCTGTTCTCGCATCGTAAATCAGCCACCGAATGTCAGATAATTGTTGTGAATGGTGCAACAGGTGCGAGAGAAACTCCTATCGCACTGGCATCAAACGTATTCTCTTATCAGGGAAGAAACAAAGCCAATACTGCCGACAGCACCTATTATGCTCCTCTTCCGTGTAACGACATCAAGGTCGACAATGCAGGCAATGTATTGGTTGGGAACTTAATTACTTCCAATGCAGGACGTTTCCAAATCTGGAAAATCAATCTGACAAATGGCACAGGTACGCTGGTTATCGATCAGGCCGACCTCGCAACCCTTTTCCCTGCTGCTCTCACCATGCGTTTCGATGCTTTTGGTGTGTACGGCAATGTAAATACCAATGCCATCATTCTGGCAGCCAATGCATCGACAATTGCTATGGAAGTTTACAAATGGACCATCACCAATGGTGTTGCAGGAGTTCCAACCCTGATTGAACTCGATAACTCAACTGCTACCGGCAAGGATTTAGCCAGTCTGGCAAATCTTGGTTCTGCCCCACAGGTCTTCCCGCTGGATGAAAACTATTTCTACGTCGATGGAAATGCCACTCACCCGGTGCTTTGCGACATGGATGGCAATGTAGTGGATGGCTTCAGATCGAATTTCTCAGCACTTAGAGACTCAGTTACCGCACCGCTTACCGAACCAAAAACCATCTGGACCATGAATCAGGGCCACAATGGATTAGCTGAATTTGAGGTTGATGGCAAATACTTCATTGTGATGGCTGCAACTAACACAGCAGGAGTACCTGCTTCAACTTTCCGTTTGTTCCAGTTTGCCAACGCTGCCAAGGAATTCACCGGGTTAAAATGCCTCTGGACATTCCCGCAGGCAGGTATGGGAGCTACTTCCAATACTTATCGTACTGCAATGCCTGTTGTGGAAGTGAGTGGCAAAGTAGCAAAAATTTATGTGTATACCGGTGAGAACGGTTACGGAATGTATGAATTCAACACCGATGCTCCAAGCTCGGTTAACAACCAAAAGGAATCGAATATTGTGCTTTCGGTAATCGAACGCAATATTATACTTTCAGAAACAGTTGCACGCATCGAAATATATACCACAGCAGGTCAGCGTGTTGGCATGGCTGCCCATGTTTCTGAAATCGCTGTTCCCGAATCGCGTGGTGTATATCTGGTGAATCTGACCGATAAACAGGGTGCACGCAAGGTACAGAAAGTAGTAATACAGTAACATTTTCTGCCTCCGGGCAAAACAACAAAAACGCGGAGAACGTAAAAAATGGATGTTTTGCGTACTCTGCGTTTTGTTTCCTTAGTACATCAGTTTAACTCATTATATTGTTTCCATGATGCTACATTCAAATTTACGGATCGGGATACCTCAATATTATCGGTTTAGGGCACACACAAGGTATGCCCCTGCAGGTGGATGGTTGGTTGCATTGTGTTTATTGTTAACCGTTTACTGCCTACCGCTTACTGCCGGCACTATAGTCATCGACCATAAAACCTACACCCTCGACACCCTGGCCCATTTCAGGGTTGGTCCGGGAGCACACTACACCGAACTGCGCCTGAAAAGCAATACCCGCCTCGATGTTTACTTCCTGAAGGTGGATGCCCGCAATCCCTACATCACTTTCAGAGCTGCACTGGGTCGCGATTCTATTTACACGGGCGAGCAACCTTCAGCCCTTGCAAAACGTAAAAGCAAGGAAGGAGCCGTGTATTTTGCAGGCACCAACGGCGACTTCTATGTAACTCAGGGCTTTGTGGGTTACCCTGTTGGTGGTTGTATGGTGGAGAAAGAAATTGCACGCATCCCAACCACTGCACGCAAAATCATTGCTTTCGATGAGAACAAAATTCCTCAGATTGGTGTGATGAGTTATAACGGCGAACTGAAAGCCAGCACACAAACACGCACCATCAACACCGTAAATCATTTGCGGGAAGAAAATCAGCTGGTGTTGTACAATCAGCATAACGGTAGAATAACCCGCACCAATGCCTTTGGCACCGAATTGCTTGTCGAACTGCTGCCCGGACAAAGCTGGGGAGCCAACAAAACCATCCGCGGAAAAATAACCAAAATCGAACAAAACAAGGGTGGCATGGCTATTCCCAAAGGGATGGCCGTACTTTCGGGACACGGCACTGCTGCCACCTTTCTCAACACCATCAACCTCAACGATGAAGTGGAAATAACGCTCAACCTGGTGCTCGACGGGCAACAGGGACCATACAGCGAAGTGATTGGCGGCGACAACCGCAGTCCTATGCTCAAGGATGGCGTTGTCGAAAACAATATCAATCAGATATGGAACGAGCTGCACCCACGCACTGCTGTTGGTTACTCGCAGGATCGTAATACGGTGATTTTCTGCGTGGTCGATGGCAGGGGCCTCTCCGCCGGCGTCACCACCAAACAGTTGGCCGAACTGATGCTCAGCGCCGGCGCACATACCGCCTTCAACATGGACGGCGGCGGCTCGAGCTGTTTGTACGTGAAAGAATTCGGCCCCATGAACGTGCCCAGCGATGGCACCGAACGGGCTGTGTCCAACGCACTCTTTGCTGTTTCCTCAGCCCCCAACGACCCGGTGATTGCCTCCATCGAATCGTACGAAACAACACTCAAACTTCCGCCTTTTGGTGTTTTCAAACCCCGTTTTCTGGCATATAACCAGTATGGCGTGCTCCTCAACAAAGACCTGCAGGGAGTAACACTCAGTTGCGAACCTGCACTCGGATATATCAATTCCGATGGACAACTCGTAGCTTCGGGAGGAAATAACGGACTACTCATTGCCCGCTGGAACAACAACGCCTGCACCATCAGGGTGGAAATAGTACAGGAAGCCGAAATTGCACTGCGGCTCGACTCGGTATTGCTCGACAACATCCGAAACTACGAAATTGAAGTGCAAAGCAAAATCGGACTCAACACCATGACAGTACTGCCTTCAGCTTTAAGCTGGACTGTAGCCGATTCTGACATATGCACTGTTGAAAATGGTATTTTGCGCGGACTGAACAGCGGCCGAACCACCATAACCGGCAGTCTGGGAAGTTTCAAAGATACCATGCAGGTTGTTGTGGAAGCTCCGGCATCACGTCAGCTTATTGCCGACGACTTCAGCCATACCGGCTCCTGGACACTCACCAGCTCGCTCAGTAGCTGGAATACCACCTTTACAGCCGAAAATCGGCCACAGGGATGGAACCATGGAACAGGCATCCGATATACATTCAAATCGGCCCGCTCACCCTTTGTGAAAATCACTAAAAATATACGGCTTTACAGTTTGCCCGATACTATCCAGGTGTTTATGAATACCGGCAATGCAGCATTCAGCAATATTATCGTGGGCGTTCGTTCATCTACCCAAACAAGCAGTTTCCCTGTGAATTTTGCCAATATCACAGCCAATCAGGAAACGGTGCTTTCTATTCCGGTGTCGCAATTTACCGGTAATATCAGTGATTTGAGCCATTATCCTGTCTATCTCGACTATATCACTTTTTATCTCAACACAAACACCCATCTTGCCGACCAGGTTTATCAGTTCAACATCAAAGATATTTCCCTGATTTATAAAAATATGCCCACAGGCATCATCATCCCGAAAACCAGTCAGCAATGGTTCAGTTTGCACCCCAACCCAACCAACGGACAGGAAATTACACTGGTTGTTACCGGCAAAACCAACAACCCCATTACAACACGCATTTACAATACCGAAGGCCGTATGCTTAGTCACCGAAGCTTTCCAGCAGGAAGCGATAGCCTGCAATTGCCAGTCAATCATTTGCTGTCGGGGCAATACTTTCTTTATGTTAGCCAGGGAAAGACAGCCGAAACAATACCATTCATCAAACAATAATCACATGAAACAAATATCAGCCATTGTATTTTACACCCTGATTAGCAGCGTCATATTGGCTCAGTCGCCCATCATTACCAAGCGATTCAGTTTGCCCGACGATGCCGGCGCCCGTTTCCATCCTGTTTTCAACACTGCGGGCGATAAACTGCTGCATACCGTCAGTGGATATGCCGGGCTGTCGCTCTACGATTTCAACAGCCAAAAAACAATCACCATTAGCAATGATGCCGGTTCGGGCTTCGAGCCGGTGTTCAGCAACAACGACAGCCGTATCTTTTTCCGTCGTACAAGCTTCGAAAACGGTCGGAAATCCGACGCCATTGCTGCTTATAATTTGCCCGAAAACAGCATCATACCGATGATTTCGCCCCGGCGGAATGTGAGGCAACTGGATGCCTTCGAAAACGGATTTCTGGTTTCGGCCGATGAGAAAGTGATGAAAGTGACCTTTGGTAAAACAAACAACGATAACCTGCGCTATGTTACCACCGAAAACCTGAAAATGGTGTTGTACGACCGCAATGTGAAGAAAATATTGAACCCGGCAGGGACATCCGAAAGCCGCTATATCTGGGTTTCACTTTCGCCCGACAAGCAGAAAATCCTCTTTACATCAGCCGGACAGGGCACTTTTGTGTGCGACCTCAACGGAAAAATCATTGCCAGCCTGGGTTACCTCAACGCCCCTGTATGGTACAATGATGATTGGGTGGTTGGGATGAACGACAAAGATGATGGTCACCGACTTATCTCTTCGGAAGTAATTATGAAACATTTGTATAACGGAAACACCAAACGCCTCAGTGAAGCAGGCGAAAAAGCCATGTACCCCACTGCTGCTACAGGCAAAGTGGCCTGGCATACCGACCAGGGAATCATTCAGATAGTGGAACTCTCATTTCGTTAAAAGTTAAATTATCGGAGTGTAACTACTCAAAACATCAAACTAATATTATATGAAGCTGAAAGCGTTGCTGCTGTTGTTCTGGATGAGTATTCCGGTGCTTTTTTCGCAAAATCTCACGGGGGTGAAAATTTGCATTAATCCCGGTCATGGCGGTTACGATGCCGACGACCGCAATGTGGTTATAGCCCCGTTTAAATCGGGCGACCCCAATGGTTTCTGGGAATCTCAAAGTAATCTCGATAAGGGTTTTGCACTCCGCGAAATGCTCGAAGCAGCGGGTGCTACCGTAATCATGACACGTACGCAAAACCGCACGCAGGACGACCTGCCGCTTTCGCAGATTGTTGCCATGGCCAATCAGGCCAATGTCGATTTTATGCTCTCGATACACAGCAATGCCGGAAACGGAGTTGCCAACCATGTACTGATGATACATGTTGGAGTCGACCCTACCGATTCGAATATTTACAACACCTTCAATCCCGGCAATCCTGTACACAAAGAACTTTCGGACCGCAGTCGCGACATCAGCACCGAAATAGCTAAAAATATCTTCGGAAATCAAATCACCACCTGGTCGTCGGGGTATTCGGTGCGGGGCGATAAATCCTTTGCGCGCCTTGCTATGGGCTGGAGCGACGGCTATGGTGTTTTGCGGGCACTCTATGTTCCCGGGGTTATCTCCGAAGGTGCCATGCACGATTATATTCCCGAAACTTACCGCCTGATGAATATGGAGTACAAATGGCTCGAAGCATGGTACTTCTACAAATCATTTTGTAATTATTTTAAAGGAGGGATTATTCCTACAGGCGTTATTGCAGGTTCGGTACTCGATAGTCGCATCAAACTCACAAGCACCTACCACAAATTTAAAGGACGCGACGAGATGTTACCGCTCAATGGAGCCAAACTGACACTGGTCGAAACCGGTCAGGTTTACAACGTTGACAACATGCAAAACGGGGTTTTCCTGTTCAAAAACCTCGCACCGGGAGTTTATCATGTAAAAGCCGAGAAAGAAGGTTATTACGCACAAACACAGCAAATCACAGTGAGCCAGCACAATGTAAGCTTCTGCAATTTTTCGCTCAACAGGGTACGCAATACGCCACCGCAGGTAGTGGCATGGTCGCCCAGGGTGGCTCTCACCGACAGTGTCGATGCTTCCTCAAGTATTTTGCTTGAGTTCAACTGGGATATGGATGAGGTAAGTACTGCAGCCGCTTTCAGCATGACTCCGCATGTAAACGGGAAAATCACTTTCGAAGATACCCAGTTTAAAATGCGCTTTACTCCTGATATACCGCTCGAAAAGAGTACAGTGTACACCGTGAGGTTGGCGAAATCTGCCTCACATCCGGATAACCTCAGCATGACCAATGATTTTGAATTTAGTTTTCTGACAAAAAACCGCAATCGACTGGCCCTGCTAAGCAGTTATCCGAATACCGATCATCCGCGGATGCATTATATCTCACCCACTTTCAGGCTGATATTCGACCGCCGGCTGAACACCTCGAACCTTGCAACCACCATCAGGGTTGTAAACGAACAGGGCAATGAAGTATCGAAGGTTGCCCGCACGGTAGTGAATAACCAAATTCCGCTGCCACACGGTTCACATTATTTCAAAGTGCTCGACAATCTGGTGCCGGGTAAAAATTACTTCCTGCAGGTCGATGGCTCTGTGATCGATGAAATAGGAATGCAAGTTGTCGAAAACATCAGCATTCCGTTCACCGCAGTGGATGCACTGGTATCCAAACCATTGGTTCAGAGCGATTTCGAAACAGTTTTGATGCAATACAACGCAGCAAAAAGCACACGGGTATCTGCAGCTTCGGTAACAACATCTTCGACACGTTTAGCCGGTAATGCCTCCAACCGTCTTACAGCAACATTCAGCGGAAACGATGGTCAGGTGGTGTATCTTTTCAACGAGACGTTCAATATTAACACTGAAAAAATTGTGGGAATGCATGTGCACGGCGACCAATCGGGAAATTTGCTTCAGGTGATGTACCGCGATGGCGCTGATACTGCCTTTGTAAATCTTTGCAAATTGCGTTTCTTTGGTTGGGAATTCCACGAAGTGGATATGGGAACCTTGAGCGGCATCAAAACACTCGAAATTCTCGGTTTGCGTGTGCTGCGTGAAAATCAGTTGCCCTGGGGAGCCAATTCCGATATCTATCTCGATAACCTGATGGTTTACAGCATCCCGATTTTGTCGGTACCTGAATCAGATGCAGTAACCATCAGGGTTTATCCGAATCCGGCCAATGGAAGAATATGGGTTGCAGGTACGCAATCGGCAGAGCCCATACTGCAACTTTTCAGTTTGAATGGAAGTCTGCTTAAAACTGTCAGAGCAAAGGAAATGTATCTGGGCGATATCCCCGCAGGAATGTATGTGCTGCATGTGGAAGGACAGCAAAAGTTAATTGTGAATTCGAAATAATGAATTACCTTTGACGCCCGAAATATAACCCTTACAATGCACAGAGATTCATACAGGATAATGAGGTATTTTGTGGAGACTTACCTCGACAGTCGGCAGCAGTACGACATACTCGATGTTGGCAGTTATGATGTAAACGGCAGCTACAAACCTTTGTTCAACAACCCCTTGTGGAAATATACCGGTCTCGATATTGAAGCCGGTCCCAATGTGGATGTGGTTTCGAAGGGCAATTACGATTTCGGGCTCGACAAGCAGTACGATGTCATTGTTTCGGGCAATTGCCTCGAACATGTCGAAAATCCGCAACAGTGGATATGGGAAGTCGAGAAGTATGTGAAACCGGGTGGTATTGTGTGCATCATCACTCCGTTTACAATACCGGAGCACAGGTTTCCACTCGATTGCTGGCGCATACTGCCCGATGCTTACCGCTATATGATGGAAAAGCAAGCCGGTTTCGAAATTATCGAGACCAGGATTAATCCACATGTGAAGCGCTACAAATTCATGAGACTCATTCCCCTTCCCGCCAAATGCATGAATCTGTTGCCCGTATGGGTCGGTTCGTGGTTCGAGTACTTCAACGATCAAACGATTGATGATACCTATGTGGTAGCGCGGAGGAAGTAGCAACTGATTCTGTTTTCGTAAACACAAAGTGGCTTCGATACTAAAAACCATAACCAATATTAAACATAAAGCCCTTATAATGACCATTTATTCGGGTGGTTTGCGGA
>CAYGJI010000020.1:0-36069 GCA_964350125.1 uncultured Paludibacter sp.
CAGCGGAGTAAATTATCTCTGCTGCGGTTTTGTCTGTTCAGCGGTTTACTAATTAATGAATCATTCGCAATATCATATTCCCAGTTTTTAGCTTCGTAACTAAACGAGATTTGTTGCGTTTTTAAATCAATTTCGATTGAATTGAAAGGCAGATTCTTTCCTGAAATTGGTTTATTCGTTTGCTTTGAAAGTTCTGAGGCCAATTTACAATGATCGAAAGCTGTTGTTTTCAATGCTTTTTCTGCATCAACAATCATGAATGTTTTGCCCTCCCTGCCTCGTTCAAGGTACCAAAACGAATTGGTTCTGCTTATCCAGTTGGCTTGGAATCCCGAATGAAAGACCAATTCGCTGAGTTTCGAAATACTATCGGCACGCTGATAGTCAGCTTTGCATATTTGAGCCTGTATACCTGAAAATAATCCTGTAGCCAGTACCATGCAAAGTACCGGAATTCTTTTAATCAAATGCATAATTCTGTTTATTGGAACGCAAAACTGCGCTCATATTCAACTTCTTCTATGGTTTTGGCTAATGGTTCACCAAGAATTCTGTAAGATTCATTGGTGATTAATACATCTTCTTCGTTTCTAATCCCTCCAAAACCGATATATTCACTGATTTTGTCGAAATTCAGGAAGGCAGCATTCGTTTTGTTTTTTGCCCACAAATCAATTAATTCGGGGATGAAATAAATACCTGGTTCAATGGTTAATACATTTCCCGGCTTCAAATTCATTCCCAGTCTGAGCGATTTCAATCCGAATTGAGTACTTTTCGGCTCACCGCCATAACCAACCCATTGCTCACCCAAATTCTCCATATCGTGTACGTCGAGTCCGAGCAAATGGCCTGAACCACAAGGGAAAAACAAAGCATGAGCACCGTTAGCAACTGCATCTTCTGTGTTTCCTTTGGTCAACCCCATAGTTTTTAAACCATCGAATATTATTCCTGCAGTTTTCAAATGAATATCTTTGAAGTTTACCCCGGGCTTTAAGGAGCTAATAGCCTCATTGTGAGCCTTCAATGCTATATTGTAAATGTCTTTTTGTTGTGACGAAAAAGTTGGTGAAACAGGGAATGTACTGCTCATATCACCAGCATATCCCCTTACAGTTTCGTATCCTGCATCGAGTAAAAAAAGCTGTCCCTCATGTATGATATTTCCATGATAATGATTGTGCAGTGTTTGCCCGTTGATGGTCGCAATTATCGGAAAACTGATATCACCGCCGGCAGCAAGTGCTGTTTCATTCACTTTGGCAACTACACTTGCTTCTGTCATTCCTGGCAACGCAAACCGCATGGCTGCCCGGTGCATTTGTGCTGTTACCGTTGCAGCATGCTCTAACTCAGCAATTTCTTCTTCACTCTTGATGTTCCTTTGCGATGCAATGGCCTGAATCAGCGGAATGCTTGCCTTTACTGCTGATTCATCGGGTAATACAGAGAGTAAATTCCACAATTTCAGCTGATGTTCAGCGCGATAAGGTGGAAGAAACATCAATTTATCAGTCTTCGTTTTCAGATAGTCTTTTAATTGATTTAAACCTGCAGTTTTTTCAATTCCCGATTTTTCTGCAAGTGTCTTTACTGAAGGCATTTCACCCATCCACACAATTTGATCAATGCTGTAATCATCGCCAAAAAGGATGGTTTCGTCATTATCAATATCTATAACCGCATATAATCCGGGTACATCAATGCCAATATAATACAGAAAAGTGCTGTCCTGCCTGTAACGATAGGTATTGTCGGCGTAGTTCATGCCACTTTCGTCATTACCCATCAGCAATACAACTCCACTCCCGAGTTTGTTTTGGAGTGTCTGCCGCCTGTAGCGATAAGTATCTTTGCTGAACATACTTCAATCAAAACAAATAATTGATTGCTACAACTACCCTGTGATTTCCTATTCGATAGGGATTACTCCCAATACCATTAGCACCGATGGTACCATACTCCGCCGAACTGTAATTATACTCCAATCCGATGTTTAAATTAGGAAGATTGTATATTACCATAGGAGCAAAGCGATACATGTTGTTAATAATCTGCTGGGAATCATTATAAAAGCCACGACCATATACCCTGTATTTGCCATTTATAGGTTCGAGAACAGACGCAAAAATACCCAGATTCTCGAGGTAACCTGCAAAGATACCAACCTGCCATTTTTTTCCATATAGTACATTGAGGAATGAACTCCAGTTACCAAGGTTATAATAATGATATGTGGTTTCGTCGCTGCTTAAACTTGCTCCATATCCATATCCACCCATCATGAAATGATCGCTGAGATTTTGACCGATAACAGATTTCATTTTGATTTGAAGTCCGGGTTTCACATATTGAGCATATCCAACTGCAGCCAATGATCTGACAGAAAGTGTGTCAGGTTTGATTTTTTTCAGGTCGATTCCTGCTCCGACCAATAAGTTTTGCTTTTTTAACTCGGCACCGGCATATACATTGGGTCGCAAAGCGTTTTTCATATAGGCAGATGTAAATCCAAGGGGTCCGTTCGAATTGTGCTGCATCTGATAACTTGCCACTCCCATCAGGGTTATGTTTTTGAATAGCTGATGGGTGAGTCTTACTTGCGGACTGCGGTTAAAGGGCTGAAATGGAGCGCCTGAATTAAAAGAAACTCCGGAAGGTACCACACTTCCGAATAAGGGATGCCAGGTTTGTCCAACCAGTAAAGAAGATTTCTCCCAGTTCAGTTGCATGTAAGCATGGCGAATCTGTGCTAAAAAGAAGGTTGTTCCGGTACCGGCAAAATCAAACTCAATTTTAGCTGACGATTTAGCCCCAAGAATCGGGCTGCCCGTAAAATCGATTCCAATCCGGGTGTTGATACTGATCATTTCGGCCTGTGGAGCTGCATTGATATCGACTCCGGCATTGTTCCGAACTACTGGTCTGGGTATTAAATGCAGTGTTCCGTCAATCGCTTCTTCGTTTGCCCGCGAATTGTAGAAGAAATCGTTGCGTACAAAACCGTAAAACTTCATGGTAACATCAGGTCTTTGAGCAGGTAACAGCATGCCTGTTAAAACCATCATTGCAAGAAAAATTGTTTGTTTCATCACTGTTATTTTAATTTTTTAAGAGATGTTCAAATAAAATTTTAATCCCCAGAATAATCAATATAATTCCACCAAGAATTTCAACATTGAAACGTAGTTTATGACCCAGTTTAAATCCAACAATCAAACCAAAGAGAGAAAATAGAACACTGATACTACCTATCAGTAGAATAGCTGAAAAAACATATTCGGGATATGGTATGAATATTACTCCGGAAGCAAAGGCATCAATGCTGGTTGCAAATGACATTACAAAAAGACTTTTCCACCTGAATGGATGTTTCTGTTTTTTGCAATCGGGCTTAATATTCAGGCTACTTTCATATATCATTTTTATACCTATAGTTAACAACAAACCAAATGCAATCCAGTGGTCATACAGGGTGAATACATCCGAAACGGCTCTTCCGCTATAATAGCTTATAAGGGGCATAATCGCCTGAAATAGTCCAAATAACAACGAAATTCGAAGGGCGTAATTCCACTTAAACTTTTGCATACACACCCCCCGGGCTGCCGAAACAGCAAAACAGTCCATGGCAAGTCCTATGCTGAGAAAGAAAATTAGCAAATGGTTCATAATGATGCATATTTAAGGCCGGAATAATCAAATTCCGGCCTTATAGCAAATATACTGATTAAAGCAACGATTTAACCTGATTGTAAACGTTTTGACCGGTAAAACCAAGTTTTTCGTCGAGCACTTTGTAGGGTGCCGAAAAACCAAAGGATTCGAGTCCAAACACTTTACCACGGCTGCCAACCAATCCTTCGAGTGTAACAGGTAAACCGGCAGTCAGGCCAAATATTTTTACTCCCTCAGGAAGTACATGTTGTTGGTATTCTGCAGGCTGACTTCTGAAGAGACCTTCAGATGGCACCGAAACCAAACGAACTTTGATTCCATCGGCACGTAATTTCGCTGCTCCTTCGTACAAAGTGGCTACTTCAGAACCCGAAGCCAACAGAATAATATCCGGATTGCCGTCACATTCAACTACATAAGCACCTTTTTCAGCTTTGGTTGCATCAGCTTTGCGACTTCCGGCTGATGGCAGGTCGTTGATGTTCTGACGCGAGAAAATAAGTCCCGTAGGAGTGTGGGTGTTTTCCAACGCCATTTTCCAGGCTATTGTGGCCTCCTCTACATCTGCCGGACGAAGAACAAGCATCGAATTGTGCCCTTTGTGATTTTTCAGTTTTTCCATCAGTCTTATTTGTGCTTCCTGCTCAACCGGTTCGTGAGTTGGCCCATCTTCGCCAACACGGAAAGCATCGTGCGTCCAAATAAATTTCACAGGTTGCTCCATGAGTGCCGCCATACGAACAGCCGGCTTCATGTAATCGGAGAACACAAAGAAGGTAGCGCAGGCAGGAATAATTCCACCATGCAAACTCATTCCTATGCTGATACAAGCCATAGTAAGTTCCGAAACCCCTGCCTGTAGGAAGGCTCCGCTAAAATCACCTTTAATGAATGCTTTGGTGTTTTTAAGGAAACCATCGGTTTTATCCGAGTTCGACAAGTCGGCCGATGCAACAATCATGTTTTCAACCTGTTTGGCTAATTCTGATAAAACAGTGGCCGAAGCTGCACGGGTCGATTGGTTGGGTTTCTGAACGATAGCATCCCAGCTCACATTGTTGGCTCCCGAGAAAAAGAATGCCAGTTTTTCAGCTAAAACAGGATTGGCAAGAGCCCATGCTTTTTCAGCGGATTTACGTTCAGTTACAATGGCTTTCAGTTCCATAAAACGCTTGCCGTAAAGTTCTTCGGTTTCGCTGAATATGATGAAAGGATTTTCAGGATTACCACCCAGATTTTTGATGCTTTCTTCGAATGACGCTCCTGCTTCTCCCAAAGGCATACCATGTGTTGCACACATTCTTTCAAAACTCGATCCATCAGCCTTCACCGCTCCTTTACCCATGATGGTTTTTCCGATAATCAATGTAGGACGTCCGGCTTCATTTTTGGCTGATTGAAGTGCTGAACGAATCGCCGACGCATCATTTCCGTCAATTTCTATTACATTCCATCCCCAGGCTTCGTATTTCATCTTTACATTTTCGCTTGTAACCGCATTTGTCTCAGTCGAAAGCTGAATATCATTCGAATCATAGAACATTATCAGATTATCCAAACCAAGGTGACCGGCAATACGGCCTGCTCCCTGCGATATTTCTTCCTGTACACCACCATCCGAAATAAAAGAATATATCGTTTGACCCATCACGTCGCCGAAACGGGCTTTGAGAAATTTAGCTGCTATGGCAGCTCCAACTGCATAAACATGACCCTGACCCAACGGACCAGAAGTATTTTCAACACCACGCATGATATCAACTTCAGGATGACCCGGTGTAGGCGATTCCCACTGTCGGAACTGCTTCAGCTCATCCATGTTGTACTTGCCGGTGCAGGCCAAAACGCTGTACAGCATGGGCGACATGTGCCCCGGATCAAGGAAGAAACGATCACGACCTGCCCACATTGGATTCTCGGGATCGTATACCAGAAATTCTGAATAAAGCACATTGATAAAGTCGGCCCCACCCATCGCGCCACCAGGGTGTCCCGATTTTGCTTTTTCAACCATCGAGGCTGCAAGAATCCGAATGTTGTCGGCTGCCTTGTTTAATGTTTCAATTGAATTCATAATATATTTTATTTAAATTTGTATCCTATCACATAACTGAAACCCCAAATACCCTCCGAATTGATTCCGTATCCGGGAATATAATAGGGGTAATACTCACCAGGTGATGACCGGTTAATCAGATTTTTGTACTTAATATTCCATCCCAGAAATACATTCCTGACCAGTTCAACCCTGATACCACCCGAAAGTTCGAACCAAAAAGAGCTTAGATTGATGTCGTTCATATTCTTTACGGTGCTTACATTTCGGAACTGATCTGTAAAAGTAATGTTGAGCAAATCGTAACCGAAGTTGCTGAATCCCAAACGGGCTCCCACCAGCAACAGATTGTTGGTGGGTTGGGCGCCTTCGCGACTCTTCATCATGTTAAAATCGGCACCTAATCTGTAATATAAACCACCACCACGAAAATTTATTCCCGAACCGGTAACTTTATTGGCTCCGGCCAAACCCATTTCAAAAACGGGATAATACTTGTTTAGAATATATAGTTGTAATGCCCCCCCGTAACTGTACATTTCTCCACCACTCAACAACCCAATGATGGTTGAACCGGCATCAGCTTCAATGCGCATACCCGTAATCAGCGGCACTTTTTGTTCTGTGCTGTCCATCCTGTTTTCCTGCGCCGGTGCATGATTATATATCCCTGCAACCATAATCAGGCTAACGAAATATTTGTATATGCTGGACATGATAATTGTTTACTAAAGCCTGATTAACAGTTATTTTACTGATATAATGGTTCGTGGTCAGAATGGTATCAATGCGGTGTGTCATGATTGTTCCGCAATTAAATGACAGAAAATATTCAGTATTCGTATGATATATATACAGGGTGTCGGTAAACTGATTGAACCGGCAGACAAACATACTCATATCGGAGGTTGTACTCAGCGGAAGCTTCAGTGTGTTTATGTTTTTACGGTTTTTGTAGAGGATGGAATCGTTGCCGGGCTCAAAAACGGTGATACTATCCACTGATAGAGCTGCGTTATTAGCTGAATTGAAAATACCTGCCTGCATATACACATCTCTGTCTTCCCTGCAAGCTTCATTTTCTACACACGAAGCAAGGATGAGAACAAAAAGATATATGAACAAATGGCTTTTTTTCATCAATTTAGCTGAGAAACTGTTCTCTTGTCTCAGATTTAAGCAGCTGGATGGCCAGCTGGGTTGGGTTATGACCTGCTTCTACATACATTCTGATAATGGTTTCGGCCATGGGTGCTGCCGGATCATCGGGTTTGAAGTGCGAGGCTGCAGTATTTACCAGCTTCACCAAATTGGCGCGGGTAAAAGTGAGCGACTTCCATAATTCATCGCTTACATAAATTTGCTGAGAATAATTATGTTCAAATTCTTTTCGGATAAAGTCGAGAATGCCTGTCTGAAAATCAATACAACGCATGCCCGGCTTTATTACATGCATTACCATGGTCTCGGGATTGGTGCGTTCAAGTACCAACATCAGCCTTTCGTATGCCCTGAGTCTGATGGTGGTAATGCCTGACTTTTTCTCAGCTTCCTGCCCGAGTTTCTGCTTCTTTTCCTCTCTCAGAATCATTTTGTCGAAAAGCAGATAAGCGGTCATCATCACAATAAATGCCGGTAGTATATATTTAAAAACCTCCATATTCAACTTACTTCAGTTCCTTTTCAATGAGATAATTATTCCTTTCGCTCGAATTTCTGGCCACAATCTCACCCAAAAAGCCTGTAAGAAACATCTGAGTACCAATAATCATGGCAACCAGCGCAAAATAAAAATAGGGCGTATCGGTTACCAAAGGTGCGGGAACATGATTCCACAATGCCGACAATTTCTGATAACCCACTGCCACCAGCGAGAAGAAGCCAAGAATAAACATCAAACTCCCGTACAACCCAAAGAAGTGCATGGGTTTTTTACCAAATTTTGATAAAAACCACAAACTCATCAGGTCGAGATATCCGTTTACAAACCTATTCAATCCAAACTTGGTATTGCCAAATTCCCTTTTGCGATGCTCAACCACTTTTTCGCCAATTCTGGTAAAACCGGCATTCTTGGCTAAATAGGGAATATAGCGATGCATTTCACCATAAACTTCAATATTTTTAACCACTTCCCTTCGGTATGCTTTCAGACCGCAATTCATATCATGAAGCTTCAGGCCGGTTACTCTCCTGGCTGTGGAATTGTAAATTTTGGAGGGAATATTCTTCATCAGTTTCGAATCGTACCTTTTTTTCTTCCATCCCGAAACCAAATCGTAATTTTTTTCAGTAATCATGCGGTAAAGGCCGGGTATTTCATCCGGACTGTCTTGCAAATCAGCATCCATTGTAATTACCACATCACCTTCAGCTGCATTAAAACCACAATATAAGGCTGGTGATTTTCCGTAATTATTCCGGAATTTGATGCCTTTTACCTGTGGATTTTGCTGATGTAGTTCTTCGATGATTTTCCATGAACCATCGGTACTTCCATCGTTCACAAATATGATTTCGTAGCTGTACTTATATTGCTGCATCACCTTGTCTATCCATTCATACAATGGTTTAAGCGATTCTTCTTCGTTGTAAAGTGGAATAACTACTGAGATATTCATGGCTTTTCTTTTTTGATTTACGAATCTTATCGGGCCGGATCCTCATCGAACAAACCCTTTTTCTTTTTGATGAAAAACCCCATCACTAATCCGGATAACACTCCCCAAATTAAATTCATCCAGATGCTTTGCAAAGCGAACGGGGCAGGAGTAAACTGCTTTTCAACCTGATTGATATAATTCTCGTCGATAGGCATTAAACGTTCCAATATGGCGCGATTGGCTTCAACCTGTACCATCGCCTCTTCAAATAAATTATTCAGATAATTGGTGTCAATGATCTGTGTATAAACTAATTTGAATATCGCTGATACCACACCGCCAAACATAAAACAGAGTGTGATGAAGCCAACTACTGTCCAGTAACTGATAAAACCCCCTCTGTATAGATCACGATAGGTGCGAACGTATTTATAAGTTGCAACCAGAATTACAACCATCATAACCCAGGTTAATAGGGAAAGTATTGGATTTCGGGCGGCAGTCAATACAAAATTGGCGGTAAATAGTAGCCCGAGGATCAAACCTCTCGACATGGCAATTTTGAAAATATTGTGTTCCATCTTCCTATGAATGAATAACTTGGTTTAATTTATACTTCGAGTAATTGATTTAACTTTTTTGTTTGACAAAAACTGATAAAAACAGCACAAAAGTAAGGAAAAAAAATGGAATGCCTCAGCTATAATGGTTTGAAAATGCTGTTTTTTAAACTATAGGGCTGAAAAGTCTCGCAAACGATTCATTGAGTTTCTGGGTTCTTTTTCTTTCATTCCAGTTCTGTAATGTGATACTACGGCAGTTTTTGATGTCCTCCATGAATAAGTGCTTCAGTTTTAGTGCGGTACGCTGCTCGAAAACAAATGCATTCACTTCAAAATTCTGATTGAAACTGCGTTCATCAAGATTGGCCGAACCAATGATTGAAATAAAATCGTCTATGACAATGGCTTTGCTGTGTAAAAAACCTTCGGTGTATTGATATACTTTCACGCCGGCTTCGAGTATCTCACCCAGGTAACTGAAAGTACATGCATCCGAAAGTTTAGAATCAGAACGGTTGGGTATCATCAGCCTTACATCGGTGCCACTCATGGAAGCAATGGTTATCGCATTCAGAATTACATCGGTGGGAACAAAGTAGGGGGTGTGTATGTAAACGTATTTGCTGGCAGTTAGTATGGCATGAGCTATGCCCTGCATGATGCTTTCCCAATCGGAATCAGGGCCGCTACTTACTATTTGAATCAGATTTTCTTTAAACCTGAGAGGTTCAGGGTAGTATTTCTGGTCGGTAATCAGCTTTCTCTCAACAAAATACCAATCGGTCAGAAACAAGGATTGCAAACCATGTACAGCTGCTCCTTCAAATCTCACAAAGGTATCGCGCCATTTGCCAAGGGTATTGCCATATATATAACGATCGGCAAAATTGAGCCCGCCCGTAAATCCGATTTTGCCGTCTACAATGAGTATTTTCCGGTGATTCCTGAAGTTGATTTTACTGCGGCGTAGTCTTAATCTCAATGGTAAAAAAGGTTTTACATAGGCACCTGCCTGTTTAAGTGATCGCAGGTAGTATGCTGATAAGTCGAAACTTCCGAAATAGTCGTAAATCATACGAACCCTGACTCCTGATTTGGCTTTATTGATGAGTAATTCTCTGAGTTTGTTTGAAATACGGTCATCTCCGAAAATAAAAAATTCTATATGGATATGCTCTTTAGCACCCATAATGGCTTCAAACATCGAATTAAAAGTGGCTTCACCTTCATGGAAAACTTCAATTTCATTGTTTGAATAGGTGGGGGAGTCGCTGTTTCTGTATAGTAAGCGAATAAGACTCTGATGATGATCTTTGAGACCAAGTTCCTCCAATTCATTTGGATCCAGTTCAATTGTAGAAAGTTTATTCAGGTGACGAACACTTTTTTTGGAAATGATCTTCTGCTTCCGGTAATTCTGACCGATGATAAGATATAAGATTATACCCAATCCGGGTAAAAGTATCAGTACTATGACCCACGAAAGTGATCTTACCGGATTTCGGTTTTCGAGCAACAATACCGATATGGTACTTATAAGCATGTATGCATATAATAAAATAAATACAATGCTCCAAAACAAACTGTCTATCATGAATTGTGAAATTGTTTGTGCATATTCATATATTTGATAACAAGGTGATCGTCAATTTGTTCTGATTCTGTGGGAATAGCAGCAATTTCAGGCGCTTCTATGCCTTCATTGCAGCAAAAATCAGCAATTTCAACCTGAGCTTCATCCCACAAACCCTCTCTGATGAAGCTTTTCAGTAGCATTGGACCTCCCTCAACCAGCACTGAATGTATGTTTCTTGAAGCTATTTCCTGAAGCACCTTCCTAAGTATTTGCGTATCAAATTCAAGCCTTACAAAGGTGGTTAAGTGTTTGTCTTCACGGTTTAATTCTGTAAATATCAGTGTTTTGGTGCTATTGTCGAAGATGTGATAATGGCCCGGAATGCGGCCGCGGCGATCGAGAACCACACGAACCGGGTTTTTTCCACTCCAGTTTCGCACATTCAACCTTGGATTATCGAGCACTGCCGTATTGGTGCTTACCATGATCGATTGATTTTCTGACCTGACCTTATGCGTCAGCTGGCGCGTCAATTCGTTTGAGATTTGCAGCGGCAAAGTTAAAGCATCTTTTCTGACAATATCGACAAACCCATCTTTGGTTTGTGCCCATTTTAATGTAACCCAGGGTCGTTTTTCGGTTTGCCATACAAAAAAGCGTTTGTTCAGTTCAATACATTCCTTTTCTAAAACGGACATTATTACTTCGATGCCGGATGCCTGCATGATTTCAATTCCTTTGCCCGATACTTTCGGGTTGGGATCGAGCGACCCTATTACCACTTTAGGAATTCCCGACTGAACAATTAAATTGGCACAGGGCGGAGTTTTTCCAAAGTGCGAACAGGGCTCCAGATTCACATAAAGAATGGACTCACGAAGTAGTGATTTGTCTGTAACGCTTTGTATTGCATTGGGTTCAGCATGAGCTTCGCCATACCTGCGATGAAAACCTTCACCGATGATTTTATCATTGTGTACAATCACAGCTCCTACCATCGGATTGGGTGCTGTATAGCTTCTCCCAAGTTTGGCAAGCTGTATGCAGCGATGCATATATTTTTCCACGTTTTGCATTTTCATTATCTTTGCAACCAAATGCAGCAAGCCATCCGACTTATTCAGGAAGAACTCAGTTCCGTTTTCCACAGAAACGAATTGTCTGCCATCACCCGATTGTTGTTGAGTGAAATCACCGGCTTCGACTATACTGGACTTTTGGTTAACAAATATACAATTTTTTCAGAGAAACAAAACGATTTGCTAAACATTTATATCCGGGAACTGAAAATGAAACGACCGATACAGTATGTTTTAGGCTATTCGGAGTTTTGTGGACTGAAATTCCGGGTGGATGAAAGGGTGCTGATTCCGCGTCCTGAAACAGAAGAGCTGGTTGAATGGATTGTTTCCGAAAGTAAACCCCACAGCCTCATTCTCGATATTGGCACCGGAAGTGGATGTATTCCTGTTAGCCTTAAATACCTGCTTCCGACTTCCATAGTAAGTGCCTGCGATATTTCGGCCGAAGCTCTCAAACTGGCAGCCATCAACGCAGCTGAAAATCAGGTTGATGTGTTTTTTTTTCAATGCGATGTTTTGGCAGATTTTGCTCATGAGATGAAGTATGATGTGATTGTGAGCAATCCACCCTACATCCCCTTGGCTGAAATGGCTGAAATGGATCCGCATGTAGTTGAATATGAGCCTTATATAGCTTTATTTGTTCCCGACAACGACCCCTTGCTGTTTTACAAACGCATTGCTGAGTATGCACAAGTTCATCTCAATGAAGGTGGACGGTTGTATCTGGAAATGCACCGTAAATTTGCCCGTGATTTTGTGGCATTTCTCAGAAGTCTGAATTTCAGTGAAGTAGAATTGAGAAATGACATCCATGGTAACGAAAGGATGGTCAGGGCAATCAGAAAGTAAAATTAAAATCGCCTGATTAAACCAATGCCGGAGTTTCAGGTCTAAGCATCGTTAATTTCAGAGTTAAGCATATAAAATAAATCATGTCGTTTCAGGAAGAGGAGTTATTGCAACAGTTATCGGACCCCAAACGCAGAAACAGTGCTTTTTCGGGGATTGTTCGCAACTATCAGGAGCGAATGTACTGGCATATCCGCAAAATGGTGTTGTCGCACGACGATGCCAATGATATACTGCAAAATACCTTCATGAAAGCATGGCATGCCCTGGATAATTTCAGGGGCGACTCACGCATTTCGTCGTGGTTGTACCGCATTGCTACGAACGAAACAATGACTTTCCTCACAAGTAAACGCATGCGCAATATTTCGACCATGGACGATGTGGAGGATATGCTGCTGAATCAACTGCATGCCGACAGCTATTTTAGTGGTAATGAGGCTGAAATGATGTTGCAGGAAGCAATACTGACACTGCCTGAAAAACAGCGGCTGGTCTTTAATATGAAATATTTCGATGATTTGACTTATGACCAAATGGAAGCTATTCTGGAAACATCGGTAGGTGCCCTCAAAGCTTCCTATCATCATGCAGTGAAGAAAATTGAAAAATATATTACAGAAACTAAACCAATGATTGAGAATATCAGATAATTACTTAAAAAATGATTAACATTTCGGGAATTAAACCTTTGGAGTTTCTGAAAGTCTAAAACCCGGACAAAATGATGCTAATAAACATAATAATGAATGATATATTGAATAAAACAGGAAACAGAATTCCATTTCAGGTACCCGAAAATTACTTTGAAAATTTTGCTGTAGAAATGGATTCTAAGATTGGAAGTCAGCAGCTTTCACTTAAAAGGGTGATGTCGCCATGGTTGTATATGGCTGCCATGTTCGTGGGCCTGCTGGTATTGGGTAATGTGCTTTTTTCAGTTTACAGGGATAATCAAAAGAAACATACTGAAATGTATGAAATGTATGTAGCATCACAAACAGACGATTCGGCCCTGATGGAATATTATTATAACAGTATATTGGTTGTAGAAGAATAATGATAAAGATATGAGAATCAGATTTTTAATATTGAGTGTTTTATTGGCTTGTCTTTCAGTACAAGCTCAGGAAAAACGGCACAGAATGTCCAAAGATGATATAATGAATAAAAAGTGGGAGTTCATCATCAAAAAGGCTGCTCTTACAGTTACCGATGCACAGAAGATTCATCCCCTCTTTCTTGAATATGAGAATGAAATCTGGGATATGATGGCGAAAAACAGAAAATTGTTCAGACATAGCCGTAGTCGTGATAAGGACACTAAAATCGATTTTGCTGCAATCAACGAAGCATTTATTAACTTCGATATACAAAAAGCCAATAGCCAAAGAAACTATTATCAGAAGCTAAAAAGGGTTGTTGATGAAGAAGTGATTCATAAATTATTTGAAGCAGAAAGAATTTATCGACAGAACATAATACAAAAAAATCAAGGTCGCTTCGAATCACGCGATCCAAGACCATAACTAAATTGAACCTTTTCACACCCACCATCCGCATGTTGATCAATACCCTTCATGCGGATATTTTTTGAGCATGAGTTTGATTGAAATTAGCTTTTACACAACAGAAATTTAATGAAAAAATGAGCATTTAGAGTGTATTGCAGCTTTAAAAAAAATAATTATCTTTGCAGACCGAAACGAATGGTACTTTGGCCGAGTGGTTAGGCACCGGTCTGCAAAACCGACGACGGCGGTTCGAATCCGCCAAGTACCTCGAAAAAGCTATCCTGAAACGGGTAGCTTTTTTAATAACAAACGTTTTCGGTTGTAATGCTGATGTTCAAACATTCATATTCATTCTGTTTTAAGGATTTTTGTACATTTGTGCTTAAAAGCTGAATTTATGCGTCTGCAATTTAACATACATTTTCCTACCCAATGGGGCGAAATACTTCGCCTGGTTATTTTGGGTACTAACTTGCCGAATCCGTTATCAGGGATATTTGATATGGAGTGTAGTAAGGATTTCAGATGGACAAGGCAACTTGATTTATCCGATGAACACACTTTTATTGAGTATCAGTATGTGCTGGAAACGAAACAGGGAGCACAACTCAGGGAATTTGGAAAACCCCGCAAACTAATGTTATTGTCTGCTTACAACGACATTTATATACACGACACATGGAGGCTGGCACATGGCGATAGCCCTTTTGAAACAGCTGTTTTCAGACAGAACTTTTTTAATAGAAAAATTAAATCAGAACCTGTAACGGATAAATCATGGGATATTCAATTACAATTATACGCCCCCCAAATAGAACCCGACCGGCATTTTGCTGTTACCGGTAACCAAAATGTGCTTGGCAACTGGGATGTTTCACACAAAATCACCATGAACGAATCGGATTTTCCAGTTTGGTCGCTCAAACTCAATTCGAAAGATTTACGTTTCCCGATCGAATATAAATTCCTGATAGTTGATACTCCAACCAATGAAGTGTTGGCCTGGGGTGGTGGCCCCAACAGGCGTATCGAAAAGGCGCATCATGGTGCTCTCAATATTTTCAACGAAGAACATTTTATTCGCACCATACCTTCGTGGAAAGCTGCAGGGGTAGCTATACCGGTATTTTCGCTGAGAAGCCGGAAAAGCATGGGCACCGGCGAGTTTTATGATCTGAAACTGATGATCGACTGGGCAAAAGCAACCGGACAAAAGATGATTCAGATATTACCAATCAATGATACCATCCTGTATCATAGTAATTACGATTCATATCCTTACAATGCTGTATCAGTTTATGCCCTGCATCCGGTTTACCTGCATCCCGAAGCTGTTGGTAAGATAAAAGATAAATCCCGAAAAGCATATTTTGCCGCGAAGAGGAAAAAATTGAATGCTAAATCTTTTTCCGATTATCAAAATGTAATGAAAGTGAAGTGGGAATATTTCAGAGAAATTTATCCAGATTACGCACCAAAAGTCTTTAAATCGGACGAATACAAAACCTTTTTCAGCGAAAACCGCGAGTGGTTGGTTCCATATGCGGTTTTTTCGTGGCTGAGAGATAAATATGGTACTCCTGAATTTGCATTGTGGCCCGAATATCAGATTTATAATCCCGAAGAAGTTGAACTGCTGGCCCTTCAGACTGCCCCACATTATCACGAGATTGCAATTTTCTATTTCCTACAGTTCCATTTGAATAAACAATTGAAGGAAGTACATGCCTATGCCCGCCAGCAGGGTGTTTGTATCAAGGGCGATATTCCTATCGGGGTTAGTCCGCGTAGTGTGGACGCATGGGTCGAACCGCATCTGTTCAATACAGCCATGCAGGCTGGTGCTCCCCCCGACGATTTTTCGGTAACCGGCCAAAACTGGGGCTTCCCTACCTATAATTGGGATCTTATGCACAAGGACAATTATCAGTGGTGGAAAAAACGATTCCGCAAATTGGCCGAATATTTTGATGCCTATCGCATCGATCATATACTCGGGTTTTTCCGTATTTGGGAAATTCCGGGCGATGATGTGTGGGGGCTTACCGGCAGTTTCAACCCTTCACTCCCATACAGCGTTGACGAATTAAAGCAACGGGGCCTGCAATGGGACGAAGATCGATTTCTGAGACCTTACTTGAAAGAACATGTTCTTCAATCGATTTTCGGAAAATATACCGAAGAGGTGCTTCGCGAATACTTTGATCAGGATGGATGGCAAACCTATCTGTTTAAACCGGTGTACGATACGCAAAAGAAGGTTGAAAAACATTTCGCCGCGCTTGGATATAACTTCGGTACCAAAGAGGTGTTGGTTCGTGATGGACTCTACATGCTTCATTGTGAAGTTCTTTTCCTGCGAGATTCAAGAAATCCCGCCAAGGTGCATCCGCGAATTTCAATGCATAGTTCTGCCACATTCCGCGATTTAAATGATGAAACACGCCGGATTCTGGATGGTATTTATGTGGATTATTTTTATCACAGACATAATGAATTTTGGAAACAACAGGCTTACAAAAAACTACCCGCACTTATTAATTCAACCAATATGCTGGTGTGTGGCGAGGATTTAGGCATGGTGCCCGATTCGGTTCCGGAAGTAATGAACAAGCTTGAAATTTTGAGTCTCGAAATTCAAAGAATGCCCAAAAAACCCAATAATGAATTTGCCATGCCAGCCGATGCACCCTATTTGTCGGTTTGCACTACTTCTACCCACGACATGAATCCCATCAGGGCATGGTGGCTCGAAGATGCCAATATCACCCAACGATTCTACAACAGGGCACTCGGAATTCAGGGGCCTGCACCCGAAATATGTAAACCATGGATAGCCGAACGCATTGTACGGCAACATCTCGATTCGAAAGCTATGTGGGTTATTCTTCCCTGGCAGGACTGGATGTCTGTGGATGCAGTTTTATCACATGAAAGTCCTACGGCAGAGCGAATTAATGTGCCAAGTAATCCGCGAAACTTCTGGTGCTATCGCATGCACATGACGCTCGAGGATTTGCTTAAAGCCTCATCTTTCAATCAACGCATAAAATCAATGATTGAGGAATGTGGAAGATAAAATATCCGAAGAATCAAGGCTTTCCTTGTCAGTACAATTAAATAGCAATGATTGAAATGTCAGATCAGAGGTACAATTTAAGAGGAGTTTCAGCATCCAAAGAGGATGTACACAATGCCATCAAAAATATGGATAAAGGCATATTTCCAAAGGCTTTTTGTAAAATAATCCCTGATTTTCTGGGTAAAGACCCCGAATACTGCAATATCATGCATGCCGATGGTGCAGGTACCAAATCTTCACTGGCTTATATTTACTGGAAAGAAACCGGCGATATCTCGGTTTGGAAAGGTATTGCTCAGGATGCGCTCATCATGAATATCGACGATTTACTTTGCGTGGGTGCTACCGACCATATTTTATTGTCATCAACCATCGGACGAAACAAAAACCTGATTCCGGGTGAAGTCATTGCTGCCATCATCAAAGGAACCCACGAATTGGTTGATGAGTTGGCGAAGCTGGGTGTTCATATTTATCCTACCGGTGGTGAAACTGCCGATGTCGGCGATTTGGTGCGCACTATCATTGTTGACAGCACGGTAACCTGCCGCATGAAACGTGCTGAGGTAATCGATAATGCGAACATCACTGCAGGTGATGTAATTGTGGGTTTGTCGTCAAGCGGACAGGCAAGTTATGAACAACATTATAACGGAGGAATGGGCAGCAACGGACTTACCTCAGCCCGACATGATGTTTTTGCCAATTATCTTGCAGCCCTGTATCCCGAAAGTTACGACACTGCTATTCCATACGAACTGGCTTATTCAGGTTCCCGAAAACTGACAGAAATGATTGAAGGTACTGGATTGGATGCAGGGAAGTTAGTGCTTTCTCCCACACGTACTTATGCGCCGGTAATTAAAGCTATTCTCGAAGAAATGCGCTCTGCTGTACATGGGATGGTGCATTGCTCAGGAGGTGGGCAAACCAAAATTTTGCATTTTATTGATAATCTGAAGGTTATTAAAAATAATCTTTTCCCTGTACCTCCATTGTTCCAATTAATTCAACAAGAATCGGGCACTTCATGGAGTGAAATGTATAAAGTGTTCAATATGGGGCACAGAATGGAAATTTATCTGCCCGAAAGTTTTGCCAGCCGGGTAATAGAAATTTCACGTAGTTTCAATATCGACGCACAAATTATCGGACGTGTTGAAAGAGCAGACAGCAAATCACTGCTTATTCAAAGCGAAAGTGGTAACTTCAATTATTCCTGATCCAGTGTCCCGTGCTTTCTTTTAAAGCAGATGACTAATGTTGCTGGTAAAAAGCTTTACAGAGATTGCTAACAGGATGATTCCGAAGAACTTGCGTAAAATATAAATCCCAGCCTCACCAATAATCTTTTCGATGCGGGTGGTTAGCTTCAACACAAGATAAACCAAAGCCAGATTGAGTACTACTGCAACTATTATGTTCTCAATCTGATATTCTGCACGTAACGAAAGCAGGGTTGTGAATGAACCTGGTCCGGCAATAAGTGGGAAAGCCAGTGGAATAAATGAAGAACTGCTTTTCGGACCTTTGTTCCTGAAAATCTCTATATCCAGTATCATTTCGATGGCAAAAATGAAGATAATCAGCGAGCCTGCCACTGCAAATGAACGGATATCAACACTGAATAACTTCAAAATTCCTTCGCCGGTAAATAAAAATAAAATCAGTATTACCAATGCAACCATACTGGCCCAGAAAGCATGAATATCCTTATTTTTCTTTTTGATATTCAATATGATAGGAATTGAACCCAAAATGTCGATGATGGCAAAAAGGACCATAAAGGCACTTGTGATTTCAACAAAGTTTAACTGCATATTACTTGTATTTATCGGGTAATTTCTTCAATTTTCTTTAATATCTCACGGTTGGTAGCCCTTCTTTCTCTGTCGAAAAACCATCCCCATTTATTGAAATATTTGCTCATATTAATCATGTGAATCAAAAGCATGCGCAATGATTTGTAGGAACTTTGTTCATGATGGTGAATCACCGTCACATCAGGATAAAAAATGGTTTTGTAGTATTTTCTGATTCTGCGTGTCAGATCAATATCCTCAGGATACATGAAAAACCGCTCATCAAACATGCCTGCCTTAATCAAAGCGTCGGTATTGAAAAACATGAAACATCCTGAAAGATAAGGCACTTCCATGGGTTTGTCGTAACCCGAATGCCTTAATTCGAACCTTGAAATGCGCTTTTGAACCCATGATGCCGGAAGAAACCTCCTGAAAATTAAGTCGGCCGGGGTGGGTAACAACTTGCATAAATACTGAATTTTACCATCGGGATACACAACCCTGGGCATGATATGCCCAATCTCAGGATTTTTCTCAGCAAATTGAATTAGCTTTTCCGGTACTTCTCCATCTATCTCAATATCAGGATTAATAACAAGATGATAAGGCACTTCCTGTTTGATTGATTTGCGAATGGCGATATTATGTCCTGCTCCGTAACCCGAATTTTTCCCGGTAAAGAAGTATGTGATTTTGTCGCCTTTAAATTCCGGATTTGGTGCCGGTGAATTATCAACAATGCAGATATTATTAACAAACACGCTTCTGGCCAGCTCTTTCAATAATGGAAGTACTTTGTCTGGCTGGTGTTTGTATATAACCAGCGAAACATTAAGCATTTTTTCAGGTGTTCGATTCATGTTTTGAAATAAGTTGAGCAAAAGTAATGAAAAAAGCCCGGAATAACTCCGGGCTTCTGTATTTTGCGAGTTTAGCTTGTTAGTCTGCGGCCGGAGTTTTAGTTTCGGCAACGGGTTCAGCTTCTGCAGTTGCCTCAGCAACAGCAGCTTCTTCATTAGCAGCAATAGCATTAGCTTTCATCCTGGCAATTTCAGCAGCTTTGGCTTTGTTTAGCTCTACTTCTTTTGCGAAACGGGCCTTGGCCTCGGCAGCTTTTTCAGCAGCAATCTGTTCATTGGTTTTAGATATTTTACCATCTTTCGAAAGTTTCCATGCGTTAAAGCGTTTTTCAGCTTCTTCAACATCGAAAGCTCCTTTTTTCGCACCTTCAAGGAGGTGTTTTTTCATCAGTACACCTTCTGCCGAAAGAATATTCCGGGTAGTGTCGGTGGGCTGAGCACCTACCATCATCCAGTACAAAGCTCTATCGAACTTCAAATCCACTGTTGCGGGATTGGTGTTTGGATTGTATGAGCCGATTCGCTCAATAAACTTGCCATCACGTGGCGCACGACTGTCGGCAATAACGATATGATAATAAGCATATCCCTTGCGACCATGACGTTGTAATCTGATTTTTGCGGGCATTTTAAATTATTTAATTGATTATACCTGTTGCTCTTTCTCGAAAAGCGGCTGCAAAGATAATGATATTTATTGTAAATACAAGATAATGAATTAAATTTTCGTGACCCAAGCGTCGCTAAAGCGGGAATCGGTTTTGCGAATAAGTTCCATATGGTTAACGGCCTGAACCAAATCGTGATAGGTGGCCACAACCAGCTTGTATGAACCCTGAGAGCCAATGACTTGTGCGTCATGATACAGGCTGTTTTTCAGTTGGGTACACATTTCGAGAGCTATTTTTTCAGAATGGTAAACGGCCACAACTATTTGATATTGAGATTTTTTTACGTTTTGAGTACCTGATGCTTCTTCCGGTTCTGCTATAGGTGTAACTACAATCTCTTCCAGCTGAATGTTTTTCAAAACACTGAAATCTGCAGTCTGATGTTTAGTGTTGTGGTTGATGGTTCCGGGAATAAACAGCGAAAATAAAAGCAGAATAACTGCTGCATATTGCATCCGGCGGGATGTAATCATCGAAATCCTTCTTGTCTGTTTTGTCCTGTTTGACAAACTGATGTCGCTGAAAAAAGCATTGTAGGGCAGAAAAGCGGGTGTCGGTAATGGCATGAACTCAACCTTCTGATCGATGATTTGTAAATTGCCAAGCCTGCCGACTGAAACAATATTTCCTGTCTGTAGCAGGGTGAACATCTCTTTTACTTCATGCTCAATTAGCAACACAGCCTGCCTGTAAGTGATTTTCAGATTTCTCGAGACTTCGATGGCTAAAGCACCGTCGTCGTTGTTAATCAGAGAATTAAAGCTGATGTTTGCTGCAGGAGCATGCAAAATCTCATTCAGGATAAAAGCCGGTCGACTTTGAACAACAAAAGCACCCAAACCAGGTAAAACCACATGGTCGTTCCAAGCAATCAGTTTTTCGATATGGTAAATGATTTTGTTCACGACGCAAAAATAGAATAAAGATTTAATTTCACTGTTATTTTTTGAACATTTTTTTCAGCCTTTTTTCAACAAGCAGTTTTTTGCTTACTTTTGTAGAACTTATATCAAATTTAATCAAAACAGAAAATGCAGAAAACCCTATTGATTACCGGTGGTGCAGGCTTCATAGGCTCCCATGTGGTTCGTTTGTTTGTAACTAAATATCCTGAATATCTGATTGTTAATCTGGATGCACTCACTTATGCAGGTAATCTCGAAAATCTGAAAGATATTTCGGGATATCCCAATTATGTATTTGTCAAAGCTGATATCACCGACGAATCAATGGTTGATTCACTGTTTAACCAATATGCTTTCGATGGAGTAATACACCTGGCGGCCGAATCGCATGTTGATCGATCCATCACTGCCCCCTTGGCTTTTATTCGTACCAATGTAATGGGCACAGCCAATTTGCTGAATGCAGCACGTGTGAGCTGGAAAGACAAGATGGAAGGCAAACGTTTTTATCATGTTTCAACCGACGAAGTATATGGATCACTGGGCGAAACAGGATTATTTACCGAAGATACTTCCTACGACCCACGCAGCCCGTACTCTGCCTCCAAGGCAGCATCCGACCATTTTGTCAGGGCTTATCACCATACCTACGGTCTTCCGGTTGTTTTGTCGAATTGCTCCAATAACTATGGGGCAAATCATTTTCCTGAAAAACTGATTCCGTTGTCAATCAACAATATCAGACACTATAAGCCTATTCCCATTTATGGAAAAGGGGAGAATGTGCGCGACTGGCTATGGGTAAACGATCATGCGCGTGCCATTGATGTGATTTTTCATACCGGTGGTTTGGGTGAAACCTATAATATAGGTGGCAATAACGAATGGACAAATATCGATCTGATCCGAAAACTGTGTGAAATCATGGATCGCAAGCTGGGTCGTGAACCCGGCGAATCAGCCCAGCTAATTACTTTCGTGAAAGACCGAGCCGGACACGATTTAAGATATGCTATCGACTCAACGAAACTTCAAAACGAACTTGGCTGGAAACCCTCACTACAGTTCGAGGAAGGACTTGAAAAAACGGTAGATTGGTACCTTGCTAATCAGGAATGGCTCGATAATGTAACATCAGGTGGATATCAATCCTACTACGAAAAACAATATCAGAAAAGATGAAGTGTTGAAAATCAGTAATATTTTTTTGAGATTCATAAAAAATGCATATCTTTGCGGCGTAATTGAATTGGAGGAGGGGACACACAGTCCCCTTCTTTGTTGAAATATCGCAATGCATGATAAGTAAAATTGTTGTAAATCAAATAGTTGACGAGTTCGTTTCAAGTTCCGGCCTGTTTCTGGTCGATTTGAAAATCAGTCACGACAACCGCATAGTCATCGAAATTGATTCGATGCAGGGTGTGTCGCTCGACGATTGTGTGGAGTTGAATCGATTTATCGAATCAAAACTCGACAGAGAAACGGAGGATTATGACCTGGAAGTGAGTTCAGCCGGACTTACCGAACCCTTCAAGGTGCTGAAACAATACGAAAAAAATACGGGCAGGGAAGTGGAAGTGCTGTCCATCGCCGGCAAAAAGCTGAACGGCATTTTGCAGGAAGCAAATCAGCAAAATTTTACAGTGTTAACTGAGCAAAGTGTAAAACAGGAAGGAGCAAAACGTAAAACTGTTGTGGAGGTTCCTGTTATTTTAAGATATGATGAAATTAAATATACCAAACTGATAATTAGATTCAAGTAAAGCCATGAGCAAAAAAGAAAGTATTAATTTGATCGATACCTTTTCGGAATTCAAGGATTTGAAAAGCATCGACAGAACCACGCTGATCTCGGTAATGGAAGAATCCTTCCGCAGTGTTTTGGCTAAGATGTTCGGCACAGATGAGAATTTCGATGTGATTATCAACCCCGACAAGGGTGACTTCGAAATCTATCGTAACCGGGTAGTGGTTGAAGATGGAGAGGTGAAAGACGATAACCTCGAAGTGTCGTTGACTGATGCTAAAAAGATTGACGAGGAAAGTGAAATCGGAGAAGATTTAACCGACCGCGTCGATTTTATGAGTTTTGGCCGTAGGGCTATCCTCAATCTGCGTCAAACATTGGCATCGAAAATTCTGGAACTACAGAAGGAGAATGTTTTTAATAAGTACAGCCGCAAAATCGGACAAATTGTGAGCGCTGAACTGTATCAGATATGGAAAAAAGAAATGCTGTTGATTGATGATGAAGGTAATGAACTTTATCTTCCAAAATCTGAACAGATTCCAACCGATTTTTACCGCAAGGGTGATACAGTGCGTGCTGTTGTAGCCATGGTTGAGAACAAAAATAATAATCCGAAAATTATTCTTTCCCGCGTTTCTCCTGTTTTCCTCGAACGTTTGTTCGAACTTGAGGTTCCCGAAATCCATGAAGGTTTGATAACCATCAAAAGAATTGCTCGTATCCCCGGCGAAAGAGCCAAAGTAGCAGTGGAATCGTACGACGACCGCATCGACCCGGTAGGCGCATGCGTGGGTGTAAAAGGATCACGAATTCATGGAATTGTACGTGAGTTACGTAACGAAAACATCGACGTTATAAACTTTACCAATAACATCAGCCTTTTCATCCAGCGTTCACTGAGTCCGGCCAAAATTTCATCGATTCGTTTCAATGAAGAAGAGAAAAAGGCAGAAATATATATGAAACCCGAAGAAGTTTCGCAGGCAATCGGAAAGGGTGGCCTCAACATCAAACTTGCGGGAATACTTACCGGATATATGCTCGATGTTTATCGTGAACTCGATGATGAAGAAGAAACAGAAGATATTTACCTCGACGAATTCAATGATGAAATTGCACAATGGGTGATTGATATTCTTAAAAATGTAGGATACGATACCGCCAAAAGCGTGCTGGCTGTGCCCCGTCAGGATTTAATAAAACTCACCGACCTCGAAGAAGAAACCATCGATGATGTGCTGCTGGTACTCAGATCGGAATTTGAAGAAGAAGCCAATTAACAAGGGATTCAGCTAACAATTATTAATTCAAAAAAACAAACAGATTTAAATATGCCCATAAAATTAAGTAAAGCCTGTAAGGAACTCAATATAGGAATTAATACTGCTGTTGATTTTCTTACAAAAAAAGGTAACAAAATTGATGTTGATCCGAATCTGAGACTTACGGATGAGCTTCATTTGTTGCTCGTAAAGGAGTTTAATAAAGACATGGCGCTCAAAATGGAGTCGGAAAGACTGAGTCACGAACGCCACCAGAAAGAAAAGTCATCCACCATTGCCATTGAAGGGTATGGTAAACCCAAACCAGTAGAAAAACCGGTAGAAAAAGCGACACCCAAAGTGGAAGAGATTCCGGTGATTGTACCAACGGATCATTTGCCTGTTTTCAAACAGGTTGGGCATATCAATCTTGATGAAAAACTGCAAAAACCTGTGGTTGAAAATAAGGAAGTTGAGGCTGTCGTGGAAGTTCAGGAAGTTAGCGAAGTTAAGGAAAATAAGGGCGTGGAGGAAGTTAGAGAGATACAGCAGGCACAAATAAATGAGGAGGAAGTTGAATCGATTCCGGAAATTGATGTGATGGAAGAACCCGTTGTTGAAGGGCAAACAAACAGCGGTATTTCATCAGTGGAGCCGATGCCGGAGATTGAGGAACCTACTGTAGTGATAGAAATCATACCAATGGCAGAAGTGATAACAAACGTTGATTTAGTTTCAAAAACAGAAACAGAAAAAGAAGAAAAAGAAGAAGAAGTTTTGATTGTACCTAAATCAGAAGAATCCAAAGAACCTGAAATGAAGGAAAAAGTTGTTGAAGATAAAATTTACGCTGTTAAAATTCCTCTTCTTGAGAATAAACCCAAAGTAGTGGGTATGATAAATCTTGATGATATCAATGCCAGTACACGCCCCAAAGCTAAAACTAAAGAGGAAAAGAAGAAGGAGCGGGAAGTGAAGCATAAACAGGTGATTGACAGCAGAAGGAATCTGCAACCAAGCTTTAAGAAGCCTGTCCCTGTTGCTGTTAATCCAGCTGCAACTTCAACTGCAACTTCAACTGCAACAACATCTTCCGAAGAAGATAAGAAAAAGAAAAAAAGAGAACGTTTCACCAGTCAGAAAGTCGATGTTGAGCATTTCCCTGCAGATGATAAAAAGGGAATGCAGGCGAAGCTGGTAAAAGATAAGTTCAGAAAACCACTTAAAACAGTGGTGAATGCAGAGGAAGTAGATAAACAGATTAAGGAAACCATTGCCCGCATGGCAGGTGGAAACAAAAAAGGCAAAGGCGCCAAGTACCGTCGCGAAAAAAGAGACTCTTACTCTGCCCGTCAGCATGAACTCGAAGAAAAGGAACGTCAACAGGAAAGCGTACTAAAACTCACAGAGTTTGTGACTGTAAGTGAGCTGGCTGTAATGATGGGTGTATCTGTAAATCAGGTTATTGGTACTTGCATGAATATAGGTATGATGGTGTCTATCAACCAGCGACTCGATGCTGAAACAATCAATATCGTGGCTGATGAGTTTGGCTTTAGTACCGAATTTGTGAGTGCCGGTGTAATTGAAGCTATCGGCGAAGACGAACCTGATACCGAAAAGGATTTGCAGCCGCGTGCTCCAATTGTTACTGTGATGGGTCATGTTGACCATGGTAAAACATCTTTGTTGGACTACATCCGCAAAACGAATGTAATAGCAGGTGAAGCAGGTGGTATTACCCAGCATATAGGCGCCTATAATGTGAAATTAGATAATGGTCAGCGTATTACCTTCCTCGATACTCCGGGGCACGAAGCATTTACAGCCATGCGTGCCCGTGGTGCCAAAGTTACCGACATAGCCATCATCATTGTTGCTGCCGACGATAATGTGATGCCGCAAACTGTTGAAGCAATTAACCATGCTTCGGCAGCAGGTGTGCCGATGGTTTTTGCCATCAATAAAGTGGATAAGCCAGGTGCCGACCCTGAAAAAATTAAGAAAACACTGGCAGAAATGAATTATTTAGTTGAGGATTGGCAGGGTAAATATCAGTCGCAGGAAATTTCAGCCAAACAAGGTATCGGAATTACCGAATTGCTTGAAAAAGTTTTGCTTGAAGCAGAAATGCTCGAACTCAAAGCCAATCCCGATAAACGTGCCATGGGCTCGGTGATCGAGTCATCACTCGATAAAGGACGCGGTTATATTTCGACCATACTGGTGCAAAATGGAACACTCAAATTGGGTGATGTGGTGCTCGCCGGAACTTATTTCGGAAAGGTAAAAGCCATGTTCAACGAACGTAATCAGCGAATAAAGGAGGCAAAACCTGCCGAACCTGTACTGATTCTCGGTTTAAATGGTGCTCCGCAGGCCGGTGATAATTTCAATGTGATGGCTACCGAACAGGAAGCCCGCGAAATTGCTAACAAACGTGAGCAATTGCAGCGCGAACAAAGTCTGCGCACCAAAAAGCACTTTACACTCGATGAGCTGGGCCGTCGAATCGCACTTGGCGACTTCAAAGAACTCAATATCATTGTTAAAGGTGATGTTGACGGTTCTGTGGAAGCACTTTCGGATTCGTTGTTAAAACTCTCGACCGAAAATATTCAGGTAAATGTAATACATAAGGCAGTAGGTGCGATTTCCGACTCCGATATCCTGCTCGCTGCAGCTTCAAATGCCATCATCTGTGGTTTCCAGGTTCGACCGACTACTTCGGCACGTAAACTGGCTGAAAAAGAGGAGATTGATGTTCGTCTTTATTCCATTATTTACGATGCTATTGAAGAAATAAGATCAGCCATGGAAGGTATGTTATCGCCCGAAATCAAGGAAGAAATTACTGCAACTGTAGAAGTACGTGAAGTGTTCAGAATCACCAAGGTTGGTACTGTAGCCGGTTGCCTCGTTCGCGAAGGGAAAATCAAACGTACCAATAAAGTGCGCGTAATTCGCGATGGGATTGTAATCTTTACCGGTGAACTCGATTCGCTTAAACGTTTCAAGGAAGACGTGAAAGAGGTTGGTAACAACTACGAATGTGGGTTGAATATCAAAAACTATAACGATATTCAGGTTGGCGACATGATCGAGAGCTTCGAACAAACCGAAGTGAAGAAAACACTATAAGCGGTAACCAATTCCCCATTCGATAAACTCTGCTTTCTGTAAATGGGTTTTTAAACCCAGATTCAGGAATAAATTCTTGTTTATCAGATATTTCAATGAAGCACGGGTGTACAACCATCCGTGCTCTTTTTCTATATTGTAGGCATAAATGAGTGGTTTATTCAAAGTTCCCGCCCTGGCATCGGCATAGGGCTCCAGATTTTTTATCGGATTAAAAAGATAGAGCCCGAAATGTATTCCTGCCGTGAGTCTGCCAAATACAAATTCAGGCTGCAGACTCACACCAGCCCTGAATCGGTTAATTAGTAAATCTTCTGTCAGATAGGTGAACATGTATTTTGATGTGTTTTTAGCCGGGTCGGCCGAACTATTCACTGCAGCATAAACTCCATCATAAAATCCATCAAAAGCGAGCCCAAGTCTCAGACGATTTCCCATCTGGCGATGTACACTAAAAACAAATGAACCAGTTGGAAACATCTGATCATCAACATAATATAATTCGCGAACTCCACCTGAAAGAGTTATGTCCATCCCCCACTTGCGCTTCAAATCAGGATAGTTTCTAATGATAGGTGGATAGTAACTTTTGTGTTGAGGGAAATAGCTGATTCCTGCTGAAAAATTAATCATGTTCAGTCCGGAATTGGGCTGAAAAAAACTGCCGTTCGAAGCATGGTTCCAATGTGCTCCCGCAGTGATACTCAAACCGCTGAACAAAGGAATTTCTAAGTTGCTACCTCCGACAAACCAAACATTCAGCTTCGATCCGATGGCAGCATTACTTTGATTTAACAAAGATTTTGAACTATCATATATATAAAGGGCGTTATTGAAGGTTCTGGTTAGGTAACTAACACCCGCTCCGGCCTTTACATAAAACTTAAATCCTTTGGTGTTGATTAAAGGAAAGTTCAAATAAGGGTACATTGCAAACAAATTTCCTAATATCGAATCGTTCCCCAGGTTAAGATGCACTACCCCTATTCCAGTTCTTGGGAAATTGAAAAATCCATGCCAATCGCGGGAATTGTGATTTGTAAACATCTCATAATTAATTACAAAGCCCATTGTTGGATCCTTAACAATCCTTTCAAGATGTCTGGTGTGCTTAAGGATGTTTCCGTAAACACCCTCCACTTTAATCTGGTAAAGTGGTTTTTCAGCATGTACACTTTTTAAAGAGAACAACAAAATAAGGAATAATGATCTCAATATTTTTTTCATGCTATCAATCAATATGAAAGTCTTTTTTGATTATCTTTGACATCGCAAAAATAGTAAAATAAATTAAACTGATGATACAAGAAAAAAGACCCCTGATTCTGATAACCAATGATGATGGTGATACAGCGAAAGGAATCAGGGTGTTGACTGATTTGATGCTTCCACTGGGTGATGTGATTGTGATGGCTCCCGACGGTCCGCGATCTGCACAATCGAACGCGCTTACTGTTGCTCATCCCATCCGTTTCAAATTACAGGAAGAGAAACCAGGACTGACACGCTATTCCTGTTCCGGAACTCCAACAGATTGTGTAAAGCTTGCTCTCAATGAGGTCGTTCCACTACAACCGGATTTATTGGTTTCAGGAATAAATCATGGTTCTAATGCAGCGATTAATGTGATTTATTCAGGTACGATGGGTGCTGTACTTGAAGGTTGCGAAAATATGATACCCTCCATCGGTTTTTCAATCTGCAACTATGCTCCGGATGCCGATTTTTCGCATTTCGAACCAAGTATTTTGAAGTTAGTGAAAGATGTACTCAAACATGGTTTGCCTCATGGGGTATGTTTGAACGTAAACGCACCTAAAGGTGAACTAAAGGGCATGCGTGTAGCCCGGCAATGCGATGGACGATGGACAAAAGAGTATGCAAAACGCCTTGACCCTTTCGGACAAACTTATTTCTGGCTGACCGGTGAATTTGAAAACCACGAGCCCGAATCAGAAGAAACAGACGAATGGGCTTTGGAAAATGGTTGGATTTCGGTAGTGCCTACCAAAATTGACCTTACTGCACACGATTTTCTGGGAACGCTCAGAAACAGGATAGGAGAGTAGCGGCGCATCAAAATAGAGTTACCGGATACGTTTGCGATACTGAATCCAACCATATCCGACCTTAAAATTGGCATAATTCAGGGAAAATGATATTTTCGCATTTCATATAATTTGATGTGAAACAATTTTTAAAATTAACAAGATGAAAACCCGCTTAGCAACTTTTTTATTATTAACACTGGTATTGGTTGTTCTGAATGTATCGTGCAACAGAGTTCCTCAATACAATTCATTCGACGATTATCCTGTGTACGACGGAACTGATCTGGAACTTACTTACACCCCGCGTGCTTCTTCATTCAGGGTTTGGTCACCCACAGCAAGTGAGGTGAAACTGCTGTTGTACGACAATGGTCACGAAGGATCTGCTTATCGTACCGAAAGTATGAAACGATCGGAAAAAGGTACCTGGAGACTGAAAATCAGGGAAGATCTGAAAGGAAAGTTCTATACTTTCCAGGTCAGGGTAGGAGATCGCTGGTTACAGGAAACCCCCGGTATCTGGGCTAAAGCAGTGGGAGTTAACGGTAAACGTGCTGCCATCATCGATATGAATGAAACCAATCCCGAAGGTTGGGAACACGACAATCGTCCGCCGCTCGAAAACTTTACCGATATTGTAATCTATGAAGTGCATATGCGCGATTTCTCTGTTTCTCCCAATTCAGGAATGAAATATCAGGGTAAGTACCTTGCTTTCACCGAACATGGTACCAAAAATTCATTCGGGCAATCAACCGGAATTGATCATATGAAGGAACTGGGTGTTACACATGTGCATCTGATGCCGGTGTATGACTATGCTTCGATCGACGAAACAAAACTGGATGAGAATAAATACAACTGGGGTTACGATCCACTCAATTACAATGTTCCTGAAGGCGGTTATTCCACCGACCCGTATAACCCTGTTACCCGCATCCGCGAGTTTAAGCAAATGGTACAATCACTCCATAATTCAGGTATCAGGGTAATTATGGATGTGGTTTATAATCATACCTTTACGGGCGAAGATTCGCATCTTAATCTGATGGTACCTAATTATTTCTATCGCTTCAGGGCCGATTCAACCTGGTCGAATGCATCAGGTTGTGGTAACGAAACTGCCTCCGAAAGGGCCATGATGCGTAAATTCATTGTCGAATCTGTGGTGTATTGGGCCAAAGAATATAGGATTGATGGTTTTCGTTTCGATCTCATGGGAATACACGATATTGTAACTATGAACGAGGTTCGCGCTGCACTCGATAAGGTAGATCCTACCATCTTTGTATATGGTGAAGGCTGGACTGCCGACACCTCGCCACTTGCCGCCGAAAAACGTGCTCTGAAGCAGAATGCTGCTCAGTTCGATGGTATTGCTGTGTTTAGCGATGATATCCGCGATGCACTGAAAGGAAATTGGATGAATAAATCGGTACCGGGCTTTGTGGCAGGAACCGACAGTCTCGAAGGTGCTGTGAAATTTGCAGTTGTAGGTGGTGTTCAGCATCCTCAGGTAAATGCAGCTGATGCCGTGCATACGAAAGCGCATTACGTGAAAAATCCCACACAGGTGATCAACTATGCTTCTTGTCATGACGATATGTGTCTCGTTGACAGATTGCGTGTGTCGAGCCCTGCCGATGCTACCGAACAAGAAATAAAGCGCTTTAGTCTGCTGGCTCAAACGGTAGTATTTACTTCACAGGGTGTTCCGTTTATTTATGCCGGTGAAGAACTTTATCGCGATAAGAAAGGGGTGAATAACACCTACATCTCGCCCGATTCCATCAATATGATAAACTGGGACAATAAACAAACCCATTTCGATGTTTTCTCATATTATCAAGGACTTATCAAATTAAGAAAAGAACATCCTGCTTTCAGACTAACCACTGCGGAAATGGTACGTAATCATTTGAAATTTATTGAACCCGGAGTGCCCAATGTGGTGGCATTTACCCTGAATGGCAATGTGAACGGTGATTCGTGGAGGGATATTCTGGTGATTTTCAATGGCAACCGTCATACTGCTGCAGTCTCTGTTCCCCGCAATAACTGGGTGAAAGTGGTACACGATTGTGTTATAAATCTGGCAGGAATTGAAACTGTGAATGATACGATAGTGCTGGTAGCACCCTCAAGTGCAACCATACTCAAAAGGTAAATTTGTTATTTTGCGTTTTACATGAATGAACTGGAGCAATTATTTTTAAACTTTACAGGGGATCCCATCCTTTCGAAAACCGAATTGTCAGCATCGGGTTCCAATCGCCGATATTTTAGGCTCGAGAGTAAAACAGTTTCTATCATTGGGGTAGAAGGTACATCGGTTGAAGAGAACAGGGCATTTATCAAAATGTCCGATCATTTTTCAGCACAGGGTATTCCTGTTCCCAAAGTGTTAGGATGCTCGGCCGACGAACGGTTTTACATTCAGGAGAATCTGGGTAATACGCACCTTTTCGATTATATAGCAGGAGGACGGCAAACTGGTGTTTTCAGTGAATCAGAGAAGGAAATGCTTCGTAAAACTATGCGATTGTTGCCTTTGATACAAGTGAAAGGGGCCGAGAATTTCGATTTTTCGGTTTGTTACCCACAACCTGAATTCAACGAACGTTCCATTCTCTGGGATCTGAATTATTTCAAATATTGTTTTCTAAAATCAACCGGACTTTATTTTCAGGAAAATAAACTCGAAGATGATTTTCAGATACTTTCCGATATCCTGCTAAAGTCGCATACCAACACATTTATGTACCGCGATTTTCAAAGTCGGAATGTCATGATACGCAACGGCGAGCCCTGGTTTATCGATTTTCAGGGGGGGCGTCGCGGTCCACTTTATTATGATGTGGCTTCATTTCTCTGGCAGGCAAAAGCAAAGTACAACGATGAATTACGTAACGAACTACTCGATTCATACCTCAAATCGTTGCAAAAACTCATGTCGGTGGATGAGGATGATTTCAGAGAACAATTGAAACATTTTGTTCTTTTCAGAACATTACAGGTATTGGGCGCCTATGGTTTCAGGGGATATTTTGAAAAGAAACCCCATTTCCTGCAAAGTATCCCCTTTGCGCTCGAAAATCTCAGAATGATACTGAGAGAAACAGTTAAAGGATACCCTTATCTGACCGAAGTTTTGTGTCAGATGTGTGAATTGAAACAGTTCAGGGAAGTGTCGATTCGTAAACCACTGGTGGTGAAAGTGTATAGTTTTTCATTCAAGCAGGGAATACCCCACGATGATTCGGGTAATGGAGGTGGTTTTGTATTCGATTGCCGTGCCGTAAATAATCCCGGAAAATATGAAAAATATGAACATTTTACAGGATTAGATGAGTCGGTAATACAGTTTCTGGAGGAAGATGGGGAAATTCTGAATATGCTCGATCTGGCTTATAAGATGGTTGATGCTTCGGTAAAGCGTTATAAGGACCGTGGTTTTACCAACCTGATGATTAGCTTTGGATGTACAGGCGGGCAACATCGTTCGGTTTATTCAGCCCAGAAAATGGCTGAACATATCAATCAACAGTTTGGTGTTGAAGTACATCTGGTACACCGTGAACAAAATAAAGAGAAAGTATTTGCCGCAAGATAGAAATCTATGAAGTCAATGATTTTTGCTGCCGGTCTGGGAACCCGACTCAAACCACTTACCGATCATATGCCCAAGGCACTGATACCTGTCGCAGGTAAGCCCTTGCTCGAACATGTGATTCTGAAGTTGCGCGATGCCGGTTCAGAAGAAATCATTATCAACATCCATCATTTTCCTGAACAAATAATTAAATTTGTTGAGTCGAAAAAACATTTTAACATCAACATCACTTTTTCAGAGGAACGGGATCAATTGCTCGAAACGGGTGGGGGAGTTCGTAAAGCAGAACATTTTCTGAATGATGGAAAACCTTTTTTTGTGCATAATGCTGATATCCTCTCGAATACCGACCTTAAAGCCCTGTACGCTCAACATCAACGCACCCTTCCGCTGGCAACACTGGTGGTAAGTGAACGCAAAACATTCCGCTATTTGCTGTTCGACGATGAGTTACAACTCCGTGGATGGATCAATGAGAAGACCGGAGAGATCAAGCCTTCAGGATTCAGCAAACCTGAATTATACCACAAGCTGGCTTTTTCCGGAATTCAGGTGCTCTCCCCGGTAGTTTTTGATTTGATGCGGAATAATGAAAATCGGTTTTCAATTACCGACTTTTATCTTTCACATGTCGCACAACGGCGCATTTTGGGCTATCGGCAAGATGGTTTCAAAATGATCGATGTGGGCAAAACAGAAGCGTTATCGGAAGCGGAATCCTTTTTCAATACTAATCTTTAAGCAGATATTATGGAATATTCAACGGTGATTAAACCCAAAAACAAACTCTTCGAGGTCGATTTAAAAGAAATTTGGCAATACAGAGATTTGTTTTCCTTGTTTGTGAAGCGCGACATCATTACCCAGTACAAGCAAACCATCCTTGGTCCCACCTGGTTTTTTATTCAACCGGCCCTCACCACAGTGATGTATATGGTGGTGTTTGCAGGCATCGCCGGCATATCTACCGATGGTTTACCCGAGCCGATGTTCTACCTCGCCGGCATTGTTACCTGGCAGTATTTCGCCGATTGTCTGAATAAAACCTCTTCTACATTCACCACCCATCAACATATTTTCGGCAAAGTATATTTTCCCCGGTTCATTGTTCCTCTGGCAACAGTCACCTCAAACCTCGTGCGCATGGGTATTCAGTTTATGTTGTTTGTAGCAGTTTACATCTTCTACGTCCTTTCAGGCGTGCAGGTTGCACCAAACGAATATGCACTACTTATTCCTGTGCTTATAATCATGCTGGCAGGGCTATCGCTCGGTTTTGGCATCATCATCTCCTCTATGACCACCAAATACCGCGACCTCACCATCCTGTTCACTTTCATTGTTCAACTATGGATGTACGCCACTCCTGTCATTTACCCGCTCAGCACCATGTCCGAAAAACGGCAGGCCATCATGGCCCTCAATCCGGTCACCTCCATTGTCGAAGCTTTCCGTTACGGCACCATGGGCATAGGCACCTTCAACTGGAATCATTTAGCCTACAGCTTCGTTTTTATGGTTGTTTTGCTCGTTATTGGCATTGTGGTGTTTAATAAAGTGCAAAGGAGTTTTATGGATACGGTTTGAAAATCACCGTATTAATTGGGTGAACAAAAGAACTTACAGTTAACAACAACAAAAAATCATTACAAATACTTTAAAAAAATCAATAAAATACTATCTTTGCGATACTGAAACTATTGGATTACAAACAAAGTATGATGGCTGAATGCAAACAATATGTATTAGTAGCCAGCCCTGTTGCCATATCTAAAAATATAAATTCGGCAAGTAGTTCGATAATAGATCATACAGTATTACAGAGAGTTAGGCCTTGAGTGAATGGGACTGACCAACCATTGGTTTGAAGTAAACGACCATCAATTAAAGCGACTAAATGCCAACAGCAATCAAGTTTGAAAATATTAGTAAGCAATACCGACTGGGTTTGGTAAGCACCCGCACCCTCAGCCACGACCTGAAGCGCTGGTATACGATGAACCTCTTAGGAAAAGAGGATCCCTATTTAAAGATAGGGGAAGTAAACGACCGTGCGCACAAAGGTCAAAGCGATTATGTTTGGGCATTGAAGGACATCAATTTCGAAGTTGAGCAGGGCGATGTACTTGGCATTATTGGAAAAAACGGTGCAGGGAAGTCAACTCTGCTCAAAATCCTTTCCAAGGTTACTGCGCCCACCACCGGCAGCATCAAAGCCCGGGGTCGCATCGCTTCCCTCCTCGAAGTGGGCACCGGTTTTCATCCCGAAATGACCGGCCGCGAAAACATCTACATGAATGGCGCCATCATGGGCATGACCAAAGCCGAAATCACCCGCAAACTCAACGAAATTGTAGATTTTTCGGGTGTGGAGCGTTACCTCGACACACCTGTAAAACGCTATTCATCAGGTATGACGGTACGCCTCGGTTTCGCCATAGCCGCTCACCTCGACCCCGAGATTTTGGTTGTTGATGAAGTTCTGGCGGTTGGCGATGCCGAATTTCAAAAAAAAGCAATCGGCAAAATGCAGGATGTGGCCAAAGGCGAAGGGAGAACTGTGTTGTTTGTGAGTCATAATATGGGTGCGGTACAAACTTTATGTACAAAAGGTATTATTTTGCATGATGGGATGGTCTCCTATAGAGGAAGTGTTCACGAAGCAATCAAGCGCTATTTAAATGAATCAAAAGGAGATAGTGAAACTATAAACTTACAAGCAAAAACACACAATAAAGCTTTCAAAATTTCGAAAATTTCTATCAATGATGAAGATAATGCCATGATTTCATTTAATTATGGCGAAAATATTTTGAAAATTGCGATTGAAGGAAGTTTAGATATACCTTTTAATATTTCGGTTGAAGCAATGCTATACGATGAATCTGAAAATCTAGTGGCCATGTATTCACCCACCCATTTAATTGGTCATACACACAACTTAAAAGAGGGTGAATTTAAAATTGAAGAAAACATCTGTTTCCCAGCAAGTTTGTGCA
>CAYGJI010000021.1:0-33973 GCA_964350125.1 uncultured Paludibacter sp.
ATTGCAAATCTAAAATATTTTATCGAATAATCCTAATGGACAATTTGGGATTATTTGTTTATTCTACTACCTGATCTATGGTTTTGCCAGTCGATTTGAGTTAATTCGTGGGTTAGAAAGCCTAGTTAAACATCAAATTTAATAAAATAATAATAAAGCTCTGATATACATATATTTAGCGAATATTGAAATCAAATGTATGTTGTTTTTAAGCCAAAGCCGAATAATAAGTCATTTAAGTTTAACGGTTAATTCAAATAAAATTGATATTTAACTGGTTATGAGGACTATATATTTATACTTTGATGATATTTTCACATTTTCTGTATGGATATCATTGTAAAACGGCGATGTGTCGTTTTGTGAATACGCATAAGAATTTCTATTTGCAAAATCTGTCTATGTTACATATGTACTATTTGGTGTTTACTTTACTTTAGCACATTTTATGCACATTTGTGAAAATGGATGCAAATGTGTTTTTGTTTGATTGATGTTGTCTATATATAAGCGTGTAAGTCGGGGAATTGCTTCCCCTACCTCTCACACCACCGTGCAAGCTTTCGCTCACAGATGTTTCTTTTATTTGTTAAACTTAGCGTACTTTAATGTAGGATTGAATAACCCTACAATTGAAACCTATTTATAGACATGGCCAAATGAGATTGTGGGCTGCCGTCTGGTGTTCCTTCGGTGCGTTGGCTTACTTAGCCATCAACCATAATAAAATGCTATAAGTACTTGCGTATCAAAACTCTGTTACGCATCATGAATACCACGCCCCAAATACCAAAAAAAAGCTGCTCCCCCATTCAGGAAAGCAGCTTATTTGCATTTTTTTTATTAGGCTTATTCAGAAGTTTCTAAATCGATACCCGCCAGATTACTATCTACCAGGATTCTTCCGCAGTATTCGCATACAATTACTTTTTTTCTTAATCTGATATCTAACTGTTTTTGTGCAGGAATTTTATTAAAACATCCTCCACATGCGCCACGATTGATATATACAACAGCCAGTCCGTTGCGTGCATTTTTACGAATGCGTTTGAATGCTGTCAGCAAGCGTGGTTCAATTTTGGCTTCAATCTCTTTAGCCTGCTCGCGAATTCTTTCCTCTTCCTGTTTGGTTTCACCGATAATCTCATCCAACTCTCCCTTCTTCTGAGCCAGGTCTAATTTTCTTTCATTGAGTTGCTCGGCTGTTATCGCCTGTTCATTGGTTTTATTTTCGCGGGCAATTTTGAACTCACGAATATGCTTTTCGCACAACTCGATTTCAAGGGTTTGGAATTCTATTTCCTTTTCCAGATTTTCGTGCTCGCGGTTGTTTCTTACATTATTTTGTTGTTCTTTGTATCTTTCGATTTTGGATTTTGCTTCATCAATGGCAATTTTTTTACCGGCAATTTTACTTGTCAGTTCGTTTATTTCGCTCTCAATATGATCCATGCGGGTATTCAGACCGATAATTTCATCTTCTAAATCCTGTACTTCTAAAGGCAACTCACCACGAAGGGTTTTTATTTCATCAATTTTTGAAATCACTTTCTGGAGGTCGTATAATGCAAAAAGCTTCTCCTCAACGGTTATTTCTTTTTCTATTCTGGGTTCTTGACTCATATTCTTACAAATATTGAATGGGATTTGTATTTATTTCGGAAATTCGGACTGCAAAGGTAGGAAATTTTTTTCGAATTATTTCATAAAATATCTCTTTTGTAAACTGTTCCATTTCGTAATGACCCGGATCTATGATCATAATTTTGCCTTCAGCATCGAAATACTCGTGATATTTGAAGTCAGCCGATATATAAACATCTGCATTTTTTCGTATTGCTTCTTTCAGAAAACCACTACCCGACCCACCGCAAAAGGCTATTCGTTTGACTGATAATTTATTAACGGGAGTATATTTTATGGAATTATTCCCAAAAAGCACTTTCATCTTGTTGAGAAATGCTGATGTTGCGATGCTTTGTTCAAGTTCGCCAATCATTCCTGCTCCCATAGCTACCCACTCGTTGGCCAGAGGGATAAGGTCGTAAGCAGGTTCTTCGTAGGGATGAGCTTGAATTAAGGCACTAATTGCCTGATTTGAAAGAAATTGAGCGAATATCACTTCTATTCTGATTTCAGGCTCCAGATGGATAATTCCGGTTTCGCCAACAAAGGGATTACTGTTTTCTGATGCTTTAAAAGTACCAAATCCTTCGGCATTATAACTGCATGAACTATAACTGCCAATTTCTCCGGCACCCGCTTTAAACAAGGCTTCACGAACCTGATCGGAATGAGTGTTAGGAACAAAAGTGACCAGTTTCATGAGTTTTCCATGTAAAGGTGCGAGTATTTCTCTGTTTTTAATTCCAATTTTGTCAGCTATGATACCACTTACACCCTCCGGAATATGGTCGAGGTTGGTATGAGCAGCATAAACTGCAATGTTATTTCTAATTGCTTTTATGATGACACGTTCCTGTCCGGTGCGTCCAGTGATTTGTTTCAGTCCTTGAAAGATGAGTGGGTGATGTGAGATAATCAAATCCAAACCAAGTTGTATAGCCTCTTCGATAACAGGTTCGGTCACATCCAGACAAACAAGCGCACCGTTTATTTGCTGATCAGGAAAGCCCAACAACAAACCGGCATTGTCGTAGCCCTCCTGTAAAGCAAGAGGTGCCATTTGCTCAATAACTCCGATAATATCCCTGACCTGCATATGTGTACTTGTTCTTTATTTTTCAGGTCTCAGAATCAGCTGTTTCTGAGGTACTAACTTTCTCTGAAAAATCAGTTATTCCATGCTGAATTAATATATTATACCAAGAAAAAAGTTTACGCATGTCGCTCGGATATACCTTGTTGCGATCATAGTCAGGTAACACTTCTTCCATATATTTTCGCAGTGCGTTATTATCGGCATCGGATTTTACCGGACAGACGCCACCGCTTTCCTTCTGACTGATTTTTTCTAAAACATCACGAAGAGGCATGTCTTCTGTCATGGTAAATATAGCAATATCTCCCAATGATATCACTTTATCTCTCGAATAAGCCGGAATTCTTTTCCCGTCGATTAACGACTCTACTATAATCATATTTTTGGCCTGTGAAACCATTTTGTAAAGGCCCGATTTTCCTGAAATTGATACAATTTCCTTCAACATAAGACAATTATTTATAAAATTTCTTTTCCTTCGTAATAATTAATAAACGATTCATTTACAAGCTTATTGCCACCCGGAGTGGGATAATTTCCTGTAAAATACCAGTCGCCGGTATGGTTCGGACAAGCCTGATGCAAACCTTCGATGGTCTGATAAACTAACTGAACGGGACAATCGACATCTGCTGGAGTTAACATCCGTGCAATCTGTTCCGAAACTTCTTCATCGCTGAAAACTGCATAAATTTCTTTTACAAAATTCTGCATTTTTTCTTTAGGCAGATGTTGCTGAGCTTTGCATTTTTGATAAACTTCATAGATCAAATCCTCTTTACCTGAATCCTTAAGTAACTGAATAGCAGCACGAAATGCGCAAAATTCAGACATTCTCGACATGTCGATGCCATAATAATCAGGATATCTAACCTGTGGACAAGAAGAAACGATCACAATTTTTTTGGGTTCAAGCCTGTTGAGTATTGTCAGTATGCTCTGTTTGAGCGTGGTTCCACGAACAATAGAATCATCAATGGCAACAAGATTATCCAGTTTTCCCCTGCGGATTGACCCATAGGTGATGTCGTAAACATGTGTGGCGAGGTCATTTCTTTCCTTATTCTGAGAAATAAATGTCCTGAGCTTGATATCTTTGATTAAAACCTTTTCGATACGTGGAGCAACGCCTGTTATTTTTTTGATTCCATCCGTCATGCCATGAAATGCAACTTCTGCAGTGTTCGGAATGAATGAAAAAACGGTGTTATCCACATCATTATTTACAGAATTGAGTATCTGTTTAGCTAAGGATGCACCTAATTCCTTACGTTCATTGTAAATATCTAAATCGCTACCCCTTGAAAAATAAATTCTTTCGAAGGAACAACGTTTTAATTCGGGTGAAGCTTCTCTGATTGTTTCAAAAAGCACACGACCATCCTTTTTGATAATCATGGCATTACCCGGAGTCAGTTCAACTACATCCTCCTCTTTTACATTGAAAGTAGTTTGAATCACTGGACGTTCAGATGCAATAACCACAATTTCATCATTAGCATAATAAAAACAGGGTCTTATCCCTTTTGCGTCTCTGAAAACAAATGAGTCGCCGTGACCTAACATACCGCAAATAACATAGCCACCATCCCATAGATTTTCGCTTTTACGAATCACCGATGCTAAATCAAGCTGTTCTTCAATTTTTTTTGTTATAGTCAAATCATTGGTATATCGCTTTTTGATATTGTCGTATTCTTTCTGAACTTCCATATCAAGCCTGTATCCCATCAGTTCGAGCATCAAAAAGGTATCTACTTTGTCACGTGGATGTTGCCCCTTAAGTGTCAGAAATTCAAATATCTCATCGACATTGGTTAGATTAAAATTACCAGAAAGAAGCAATGTTCTGTTCTTCCAGTTGTGTCGTCGGAGAAAAGGGTGAACATAGGATATATTATTCCTGTAACCTGTCGTACTATAACGCAGATGAGCCATGTACATTTCGGCAGCAAAGGGAAGTTCCATTTTGGCCTTTATTGCATTTTCAACAACATCCTGACTTGTGTTTTGCAGTTTTTCGTTCACTGATGCAAATATCTGTTGAATTGCATTTTTTCCCTCAACCCGATCCCTCCAGATGTACTCTTCTCCCGGAGGCATGTCGAGTTTTACACCTGCGATACCGGCACCCTCCTGTCCCCGATTGTGTTGCTTTTCCATCATCAGATACATTTTTCGAAGACCATATTGCCAGGTACCGTATTTCTGATGATAGAAATCAAGAGGTTTTAGCAACCTCACCATTGCGATTCCGCACATTCTTTATAGCTGTTTTATAATTTATTATTCAACTGTAACCGATTTCGCCAAATTTCTCGGTTGATCCACATCACATCCTTTGACCACTGCAATATGATAAGCCAGGAGTTGAAGTGGAATTGCAGCCAGTAGTGGAGCCAGACATTCTTCAGTATCAGGAATTTCGATGCAATAATCCGAAAGTTTGCGAACAACTTCATCACCTTCGGTAATTACTGAAATTATTCTTCCCTTGCGAGCTTTTATTTCCTGAATATTGCTTACCACTTTATCATACATTCCTGATCTTGGAGCGATTACAACCACAGGCATTTCCTGACTAATCAAGGCAATTGGTCCGTGTTTCATTTCGGCGGCTGGATAACCTTCAGCATGTATGTAGGAAATTTCCTTCAGTTTCAGAGCACCTTCGAGCGCAACCGGAAAATTATAACCACGACCTAAATAAATGAAGTTCTGAGCGTAGGTAAAAGTTTTGGCGAATTCTGCAATGGATTGATTCTGATCCAGTAGCTTTTTCATCTTTTCCGGAATCTTACCAAGTTCATGCACTATACTCAAATATTTTTCTTCACTGATTGTTCCTTTTTCACGAGCAATCATCAGAGCAAGCATCGTAAGTACTGTTACCTGTGCGGTGAATGCTTTGGTTGATGCAACACCAATCTCAGGTCCGACATGCGTATATGAACCAGAGTGGGTATTTCGTGGAATTGAAGATCCTACAACATTACAGATTCCGTAAATAAAGGCACCTTGCGACTTCGCTAATTCAACAGCTGCCAGGGTATCAGCGGTTTCTCCCGACTGAGAAATGGCGATAACCACATCATTGGGATAGATTACCGGTTTACGATATCTGAATTCTGATGAATATTCCACTTCTACAGGGATGCGGGCAAATTCTTCAATCACATACATACCAATAAGTCCCGCATGCCATGAAGTTCCACAAGCAGTAATAATTATTCTGCCGGCATTCACAAACTTATCTTTATTGTCGATAAAACCAGAAAGAATTACATTGTTTTCATCTATATTCACCCTGCCACGCATCGAATCGGCTAAAGTTTTGGGCTGTTCGAAAATCTCTTTCAACATGAAATGTGGAAATCCGCCTTTCTCAAGCTGACTCAGTGTAAGTTCCAGTTTTTTGATTTCCGGTGTTTTCTCGACATTGGAAATGGTCATGATTCGCATACCATTGTTTCGGCGCAAAGTGACAATTTCTTCTTCTCCGATATAAACTACTTTGTTTGTGTATTCTACGATTGGTGTTGCATCTGAAGCAATAAAATACTCATTCTCCCCTATCCCGACTACCAACGGTGATCCCTTGCGGGCAGCAACGAGCGTATCTGGTTGTGATTTCTCCAGCACGGCAATTGCGTAGGCACCAACTACCTGATCGAGTGCAAGTTGTACTGCAGTTGACAAATCAACACTGTTCGACTTCTTAATAAACTCAATGAGTTGAATCAACACCTCAGTATCTGTTTCACTCTGAAATGTGAATCCGTTTTCGATAAGACCCTGTTTCAGGACAGCATAATTTTCAATAATTCCATTGTGAATAATGGCTAATTCCTCCGACTGGGAATAGTGCGGGTGCGCATTTACAGTATTGGGTTCACCGTGGGTTGCCCAACGGGTATGAGCAATACCAATATTTCCACGAATATCTTTTTGTTCGGCAAACTCCACCAATTCCGAAACCTTACCTTTTGCTTTATACACATTCAGCTTTCCATGATGCATCAGGGCTATCCCTGCGCTGTCGTAACCCCTATACTCGAGTCTCCTAAGTCCTTTAATCAGAATAGGATAAGCATCTCTGTAACCAATATAACCTACAATTCCACACATAATCAAATTTTATTTAAAACGGTTTTTTAAACGTTTCAGCGCTTCTTCAGTATGTTCTAAGCTGCTGAAACCTGTAAATCTCATAAACTTTTCACCTTCCTTTCCAAACACAATACCGGGTGTTCCCACAATCTGAAAATCCTGCAATAATTCCTGAAAAAACTTCCACGACGATTGATTTTCGGGAGTTCGGAACCAAACATAGGGTGAATTGATGCCACCATAAACCTTCAGACCATCTTCGTATAGTTTCTTCTTAATTAACCGGGCATTTTTAAGATAATAATCGGATAATTGCCTTAATTCTGCTTTACCTTTGCGACTGAAAGTTGCTTCGGCGCCTCTTTGAACGATGTATGAAACACCATTTGTGTAATTGCCTACCCTTCTACTCCACAGTTTTATCAATTGCACCTTCTCGCCCATCATGGTTTGTACCACCAGTTCGTTGGGAAAAATGGAATATCCGCACCGGAGTCCTGTGAAGCCGGCACTTTTTGAAAAACTCCTGATTTCAATAGCAACCTTGCGTGCACCTTTAATTTCATAAATACTCAACGGAACATCTTCATCTCTGATAAAGGACTGATAAGCAGCATCATATATGATAATACTTTCGTGCTGTATTGCATAATCAACCCATTTTTTCAGTTCGGTTTTGTTGATGGTTGTACCGGTAGGATTGTTTGGGCTGCATAAATAGATAATATCAACCTTTTCTTCGGGTAATTCGGGTATGAAATTCGTTTCTTCATTACAACGAAGATATACCACATTGCTCCATTTGCCGTCGTTTGTAATGATGCCTGACCGACCACTCATGATAGTTGCTTTCTCGTACACCGGGTAAACAGGGTCGGCAATAGCAATTATATTGTCGCGTCCGAGCACATGTCCAATATTACCAATATCCGATTTAGCGCCATCATTAATAAAAACGGTTTCCTTTTCGATATTGACGCCCCTGAAACGATAATCCTTCACAATTCTATCAATCAGAAAATCGTAACCCTGCATGGGACTGTAACCCCGGAAAGTCTCTGTAACAGCCATTTCGTCGATAGCTTTGTGCATGGCCTGTACAACTTCGCCCGGCAAAGGTAAAGTAACATCACCAACACCCAAACGAATTATTTCCGCCTTGGGATGAAGTAACTTATAAGCATTGACACGCTTCTCAATATCGTCGAAACAATATATTTCAGGAGTTTTAAGATAGTTGTCGTTTGCTAATGCCATTTGTTATTAAAAAGAGAAAATTGGATGCATCTTACAATCCGGTTGCAAAAATGCACTTTTTTTTCCAAATGATAATCAAGTTAAACGAAAAATGATGCTATATCCAAATTAGATTCGCACCAAAGTCCTGCCTTTCAGTTCTCCTTTCTGAATTTGATTGATTTTTTCAGGCAACTCGGCCATGCCAATCTCGTTTGAAAGAGCATCAAGCATTTCCGGTTTCCAAAGTTCAGCAAGCAGATGCCATAATTCGGGTCTTTTATCGGCAGGATAATTCTGCGCAGAAACACCCAACAATGATACCGCTCTCAGAATAAAGGGAAAAACATTCAGATTCAAAGTGGTGGAAGCTACACTGCCACAAGTGGTTACTACTCCCAAGGGTTGTATAGATTTAATAATACGAACCAGAATTTCGCCTCCAACTGTATCGATTGCTCCTGCATACATGGCAGGAAACATGGCTTTATCATCGGAACATAAAAAAGCATTACGACTGATGATTGTACTGGCGCCCAGGCTTTTCAGAAAATCCTGCTCATTTTCCTTGCCTGATACTGCCACTACATCATATCCTAATTTGTTAAGTATTGCTATAGCAACAGAACCGACACCACCGGTTGCTCCCGAAACAATAATCTTCCCGTCGGATGGCTTAATTTGTTGTGAGAGTTTCAGAACAGAAATGCCAGCAGTAAAACCAGCAGTTCCATAAATCATGCTTTCCCTGAGCGAAAGCCTTTCCGGCAGCTTCACTGCCCACTGTGCAGGTACCCTGATATATTCGCCAAACCCGCCCGGAGTATTCATACCCAAGTCAAATCCGGTAACAATTACTTTTTCACCCACATCAAATGCTGTAGAATCACTCTCAACGATGGTACCGGCTGCATCTATGCCCGGAGTGTGAGGATATTGTTTTGTGACCCCTTTGTTACCACCAGCCGAAAGTGCATCCTTGTAATTGAGAGAAGAGTATTCAACTTTTACCAACAAATCGCCCAACGGCAAATCATCAGTATTAAGTTGTCTGATTGATGAAATGAATTGCCCGTTTGTTTCTTCGGTAACTAATGCCTGATAAATCATTGGAATAAAAAACTGATTTTGAGTACTTTATTTCAGTAAAACAAAGCGCTGAAGATTTTCTTCAACGCTTTCGGGTTATTTGGTAGTGTTTACTTCCTTTTCTTTCATTGAGCAAGACCCATTGAACACAGCTCCAGGTTCAACAATGAGCGTTTTGGTCTTCACTTCGCCAGTAATACTGCCGGTTGAACGCAGGGTTAGTGTATCGTTGACGAGTAAATCTCCGGTCACGTTACCCACAATTTCAGCGCTGACACAGGTTATTGTTCCTTTCATAAATCCTTTCTGCCCAACAATGACTTTACCCTTACACACAATGTCGCCCTGTACTTCGCCATCAATCCTGAAATCTTTGTCGGCTATAATATTTCCAATAATTTTACTACCGTGGGTAAGCGCGTTATGCGTTGAACCGGTGTTGTTTACAACTTCTCTTGCCATATATTGATGAAAATGAATACGTTAAAAAAACTGACCTCAAAATTAGTATTTTCTTTTGACATATAAAAATTCTGTTTCAAATTATGGTTATATCCTCCAAAAGAATTACTTTTGTTTGCAAAAACACGACAAGCTATTTAAACCACGTTTTTCTATGGTAATTAAACACCTGACACATCAGTCCATCGACATGGAGCAATGGGATCAAGCTGTCGATTCATCTGCTAATGGTTTGGTATATGCCCGTTCGTGGTTTTTAAATGTGCTTGCTCCGGGTTGGAATGCTCTGATAGAAGAGAACTATCGTTTTGTTTTTCCTGTACCTGTAAAAAGAAAGTATAAATTGCCTTATATTGTTCAACCCATGCTAACCCAGCAATTGGGAATCTTCTCAGCATTGCCGGTAAACAGTACAACCATCAAAGCTTTTATTCAAAAATTACCTTCATATAGTTTCGAATTAAATCTTAATGAAGCAAACATATTTGAAGAAGCGGAACCTCAGCCCAATTTTGTACTGGAATTGTACCTGCCTTACGATCAGTTAAGTAAATCTTTCTCTAAAAACACCCGCAGAAATATTGTCAAAGCCCGCAATTCGGGACTTAGTACTATATGTCCTGACGTTGAAACATTTATGCAGTTTTATGGCATATCGAAGAATAAACATCAGATGAATGATATGCAATTACTTGAAAGCCTGATCAAAAGCGGGATGAATTTAAAAGAATTGTTTCTGTCAGGTGTGGTTGATAAGGAAGCAAATTTACTGGCTACGCTTTGTTATACCAAATACAAAAACAGGCTTACTTTTTTACTGCCTGTCGTGGGTCAGGAAGGGAAAAAAAACTTAGCTATGTTTTATATGATTGATGAATTAATCAGACAAAACGAAAATTCGGATGTTTTGCTTGACTTTGAAGGTTCTCGCGAAGAAGGCGTTGCACGATTTTATGAAAGTTTTGGCGCCATAAACCGTCCGTACTATAAAATAAAAAGCTTACGTCCATCGTTTTTAGTAGGAAGAATATAAGCAAAAAAGCACCTAATGATTAAAGTTCTTTTTCTTACAGCCTGGTATCCAAACCGTTACGACTCCATGTTTGGTTTGTTCGTTAAAAAACATGCCGAAGCAGTGAGCAGGTATTGTGAGGTTACTGTGTTGTGTGTTTATGCGGATAACAATATCTCCGGGGTTGAATATCAGAGAAAAAAAAACAATGATCATTTCAATGAACTTATTATTTATTTTCCTTCCGGAAAAGGAATTGCCGGACGCATTTTGAATTTTGTTAATTACCTGCTACTCACTTTCAAAGGCATTCAAATCATCTTTAAAGAAAACGGGCAACCTGATTTAGTGCATGTGAATATTCTGAACAGAGGTGCATTCCCCGCATTAATGCTGAAGTGTTTTAAACGAATTCCTTTTGTTGTTACCGAACACTGGTCGAGATATTTACCCTCAGGAGATACTTCATTTAGCGGGTTTCTGAGAAAAGCGATTGTGCGTTGCATAGTAAGCAATGCATCGGCAGTTATGCCTGTTTCAATTGTACTCCAAGAGGCAATGTTGCATCATAAATTGTATAATAACAATTATGAAATAGTTCATAATGTGGTAGATGATTTTTTCTTCGAATCAACCTCAATTCAAAAGGATCAAAATGCGAAAAAAAACATCCTGCATATTTCCTGCTTTAATGAGCAAGCCAAGAATGTAGGAGGAATTTTAAGAGCAACAAAAAATCTCAGTAAATTCAGAAATGATTTTAGATTGACATTCATTGGCACAGGAAAGGATTTTAACAAGATGATTCACTTTGCAAACCAACTTGAGTTTCAGCATGACACAGTTGCTTTTGTAGGCGAAAAAAGCCCGGAAGAAGTGTTGGAGTTTTTCAGAAACACGGACTTTTTGATAATGTTTTCTAATTTTGAAACAGCTGGTATTGTCATCGCAGAAAGTCTAATTTGCGGAAAGCCGGTTATTTGCACCAAAGTGGGTTCAGCAACTGAATTAATCGACAATTCGACAGGCATCCTGGTTGAAGTTGGTGATGAATCGCAACTGTTGGAGGCCATGAACAGGATGCTTAATACAATAGAACAATATGACGAAAATGTGATTAAATCGAAAGTCGCAGGGCTTTTTGATTATACAAGCATTGGAAATCAGATTCATGAAATTTACCAAAAAACAATTAACTCAAACAAATGATATTTTGGCAGTACTAAAGTCAGTAAATATCGGAAGAAGAGATGTGTTTTGGAACTACCTGGCCACACTGTTGCAGATAGGTTCCGGCGTACTGCTGTTCCCTATCATTTTGAGGATGTTATCATCCGAACTGATTGGTATTTGGGCAATTTTCATCACCATTGGATCGTTAACCAATTTGCTCGATTTTGGGTTTTCTCCCTCTTTCACAAGGAATGTCACATACATCATTTCTGGAGTTAACAGGCTTATTTCCAAAGGAATTGACCAGTCGGATAAGCAGGAAAAAATCAACTACGAGTTATTATCAGGAACAATCAGAGCAATGCAATGGTTTTACCGCAGAATGTCACTTTTTGCGCTGATACTTCTCTTATTTGCCGGAACATTGTTTATGCAACACATCCTCGAAAACAAATATACCGGAGCTGATTCAAATTCGATCTACATTGCATGGTTTCTTTTTTGCATGGTCAATGCCTACAATGTTTATACACTATATTACGACTCACTCCTGATGGGTTGCGGATTTGTTATGAAAAGTAAGCAACTGATTATCATCAGTCAGATTGTGTATCTTGGATTAGCAACTGTACTCATATTTTCGAATTTCGGATTGCTCTCCATTGTTATTGCACAGGCAGTTTCTTTGCTTATAAGGAGGATTTTGTCTTACCATTTTTTTTACAATAACGGTTTAAAAAAAGAACTTGCCAGTGTAAGTAATACGAACTACAGGGAAGTAATTAAAGCTATAACCCCAAATTCTATCAAGTTAGGAATTACAGGCCTCGGTGCATTTCTGGTTTTACAATCCTCAGTATTGATTGGGTCTGCCTATCTTGAACTGAGCGAATTAGCTTCATATGGTATTACCATACAAATAATTAATGTGATAGCATCTTTATCATTGGTTTATTTTAATTCTTATATTCCCACTATTGCACAACTGAGGGTGAACGAGGATTTGTTGGCCATCCGAAAAATATATTGGAAAAGTGTTCTGGCATTGCTATCTACATATGTTGCAGGTGCTTTAGTGCTAATCGTTGCCGGGCAACGTTTGCTGGATGTGCTTGGCTCACAAACATCGATGCTAAGTGCAGGAATGATTTTGCTAATTATGATAATCAGCCTGTTTGAAAAAAACCATGCCATGGCCGGAAGTATCCTCTTGCTAAAAAACGAAGTACCCTTCTTCAAAGCAGCAATAATTTCAGGAATTTGTACCGTAGTATTGCTTTTTCTCTTTACAGGGAGCTTTAAAATGGAAATTTGGGGAATGATACTGGCTCCGGGTATAGTACAACTTGTTTATCAGAACTGGAAATGGCCTTTGGTATTATATAAAGAACTAAACAACACAAAACATGGCTGATTTTTACGATATTAAAGAAGAATTATCGGCAGCCGACAGTTGCCTCTGTTTTTTAACGCCGGGCTCAGAAGTGCTTGAAATAGGATCGGCAACAGGTTATGCAACCAGGTATATGACCGAAAAACTGAAGTGCACAGTAAGCTGTATAGAAAAGTCGCCAGCAATGGCAGAAGTGGGAAAACACTTTGCTAAAAAGATGATAGTCGCTGATTTGGAGTCAGATAACTGGGAAAATGATTTAGGCGATGCTCGCTTCGATTACATCATGTTTGCTGATGTTTTAGAGCACTTACATAACCCGGCCGAAGTTCTTAGACGTACTAAGCCATTCTTAAAGTCGGATGGATATATGCTGTCGTCGATTCCAAATATCGGTCATTCTTCCATCATCCTTGGACTGCGAAATGGAATATTCGATTACCGGGATAAGGGCTTGCTTGACAACACCCATATTCACTTCATGACCCGGAAGACGATTGATACCATTTTCAATACCAACGGACTGTATTGTGTAGCTGAGGAAAACAAAATGGCCCGTCCGTGCGACACTGAATTCGAATATTTTTATTGCCACAATCCATTGCTTGCTTTATCGTTAATAAGTAAAAGAGATGCGCATGTGTACCGCTATGTGCAGCAATGGTCGGCTAATGAAAATGAAAAGAGAATTGTCAATCAGGGTCATCAATTGAATATCTTTGCGCGGTTTTATGAATTATTTTACGATTTGATTTGTTTTATCAGACGTCGGTCAGGAATTAAAACACCTTCATTTATAGCTGGAATATTCCATCATCCGGCAGAAAAAATGGAAAAAAAGAAATATGAAAAGTATCAGTCCAAAGATTAGTATCGTCATGCCTGTATATAATGCAGGCAACAAACTCATCAGTTGTCTGGATACGCTGGTTAATCAGACATTAACTGATATTGAGATCATTATCATTCTCGACTCCCCCACCGATGGCTCAGATCAAATTGTAAAATCCTATGCAAAGCGTGACCACCGGATTATACTGATTGAAAATAATTCCAATCTGCATATTGGCTTAAGTCGCAACAAAGGACTTGTAATTGCACGCGGTGAGTATGTTGGATTTTCTGATCACGACGATTATCGTGAGCTAAGCATGTATGAGGAGCTTTATAATTATGCAAAACAACAAAATACCGATTTTGTAATAGGTAATTCAGTAAGTGTTGGTGAGCAAACAGTAAAAGTTGATTTTAGCGACTGGCATAATATGCATAATATCAAGGACATTGCTCTCCAAGATTTAATCGAAGGTGGAAAAAATGCTTTGACTGATCCCAAAGTCACCAATATTCACCCCAATTTGTACAAAACATACATCATCCGCAAAAATCAGATTCAATTTGTTGATACAAGAAAAATAACACCTGAAGACAGATTATTCAATATCGAATTTCTGTTACATGCAAACAAAGTTATGATTTATGATAAAGAACTTTATTATCATTTGGTTCATGATGAGAGTGAAGGAAAAAAATACAGTTATGTCGCTTATGAAAGCCGGGCTGCATGCAAACAATATCTGTATGAACTATTGCACCGAAAAAAACTTTACCACCTATATGAGCCATTTTTTCTGAGGTCGGTGAAAACCAGTTTTGCATCATTGGGAGTAAATGCATTGGTTAATTCTGGTAATCCATTTCATTTATACAAAATAGTTCGATGTCTTAAATGCTTTGAATTTAGCAAATTGGCATTTCAAACTATTTCAAATGATGTTTTTATACCCTATCGATTCATTGGTAGAAAGTTCCGGGAATTATTCTCTTTGTTGATGAAATAAATTGTAAAAAAAGAGAGACAAAAGGTTGCAACACCTGATGTCTCCCAATCAAAACAAAACACAAATCTATTCTATACCAGTCTTTTAATTAAATCTTCCTTGTCGCCGTAAAGCAAATCAATCATCGGAATTTCAATCATTGTATATGCACCGGGGCGGGTTTTGGTGGCAGCACGTGCACAGGCTACTAAAATCTGAGCGGTGAGAGCCGGATTATTAATCTTCATATTGAATTCAAACAACTGATTATAAGTTGTACCCGAAACACCTTTGCGAACCAGGTTCACTCCATGTCCCATATCAATCAGACTATCAACATTATCCACCAGATTCACATGCGTTTCGTCGTGCACAAAATAAGGATCGTTTTTAATAGTGGCAGCTACTTCATCGAATTTGAATCCATCTTCGAGTTCAATATAAACCATGCGACGATGAATGCCGGTTCCGAGCGGAATAGTCATTGACAATGCCTTTTTCACTCCGGCAATAGCCTTAACTGCAACGGTGTGTCCCATGCTCATTCCTGGTCCGAAGTTGGTGTAAGTAACGCCTTTAGGTGCTACTGCTTCAAGCAAAGCACGAACCACTGAATCGCTTCCGGGGTCCCATCCGGCAGAAATAATTGCCACCGTATTGTTTGCCTGAGCTACGGGTTCAAGCTCCTGACGAAGCTCCCAGATTGAGCTGTGGATGTCATAGCTATCAACCGTATGAATACCTAATGCAAGCATTTCCTTAGCTTGAGCCGGTACGCTGCGGGTAGGTGAACACAATACTGCAACATCAACATTTTCGAGATTACGAATATTGTCGGTTACAGGGATACCGGTAAGTTCCAAAGGAGAGTTTGATACTGTTGCCGAACGACGAACAACGCCGGCAATTTCGAAATCGGGAGCGGCCTGCAATGCTTCAAGCACCGATTTTCCGATATTGCCGTAGCCGACAATAGCTGCACGAATTTTCTTCATTGTATTTTTTAGTTTTATTGTTTGGGTGCAAAAGTAGAAAATAAATTAACAGAATAATAGTTTGAAAGTAATTAATTGAGATTTAGCAATTAAAATGTTATATTTTGAATAAAATACGCCAACTTAAGTTAATAATTAACTAATATACTGCACTAATTGCGATAATTTAAAACCATAAATAGATTTTCACAACAATTTTTTTACTAAATCAGGCCTGTTTACTTTCATCAGAGTTTTGTAGATCGACTTCTTATATTCGGGTTTGTACCAGAAAAAGAATTGGCGTTGTTCGAGTTTTTGTTCTTTGGTTATTGGGGTATACACTTTTTCAAGTGTGTAAGGATGATAACCAGAATAATAGATTTCGGTGGCCAGGGTCATGGGTGTAGGTGTAAAGTCCTGAACCTGTTCGAGTTTGAAGTTCATTTGTTTGGTTTTGATGGCCAGATCGGCCATATCGGCAGCTTCGCTTCCGGGATGACTCGAAATAAAATACGGAATCAGTTGCTGGTTGAGTCCGCATTCGCGGTTGATTTGTTCGAACTGCCTGGTAAACTCCTGAAAATAATTGAATGTTGGTTTGCGCATAAGGTTCAGCACATTGTCGGATGTATGTTCGGGTGCAACTTTCAAACGACCGGATACATGCTTGGAAATCAATTCCTTAGTATAATCTTTATGACTTTGATTGATTTTGGAATCCTTTGAGTCTGACATCATGATATCATAACGGATACCACTTCCGACAAAAGATTTTTTGATGCCGGGCAACTGATCCACTTTCTTATAAATTTCGAGTAAGGGTGTATGGTCGGTATTGAGGTTGAAACACACCTTTGGATGGATACAGGAAGGTTTCCGGCATTTTTTGCATATCTCCATATCGATACCACGCATCTGATACATATTGGCAGAAGGACCACCCAGATCGCTCAAATAGCCCTTAAAATCAGGCATATGTGATATTTTCTTAACTTCATTCAGTATCGATTCTTTGGAGCGTGACACAATGAATTTGCCCTGATGTGCTGAGATGGTGCAAAAAGCACAACCACCGAAACATCCACGATGCAGGTTCACCGAAAACTTAATCATTTCGTAAGCCGGTATCGTTTTTCCTTTGTATTTGGGATGTGGTAATCGTGTAAAAGGAAGATCGAATGATGCATCGAGTTCGCCGGTACTGATGGGTTGGAACGGTGGATTGACCACCACAAAGCTGTTCCCGGTCTTTTGTATCAACCGGTCGGCATCATAACGATTCGATTCTACCTCGATATGCTTAAAGTTTGAAGCATATAACTTCTTGTCTTTGAGACAGGTTTCGTGATCAACCAGCATTTTGGTTTTCCATTGCGAATGTTCAGCCGGTAATACATGAGCCACATAACCTGTTTGAGGGATATCGGTCATTTCGGCAAAAGTATTTCCCTGCTCCAAAGATTCAAGAATTGCAGCAAGTGGCTTCTCTCCCATCCCATACACCATCAAATCGGCCTTCGAATCAACCAAAACAGCAGGTTTCAGCGAATCCGACCAGTAATCGTAATGGGTAAACCTTCTCAGTGAAGCTTCAATACCACCTATCAGTACGGGTACATCAGGAAAAAGGTCTTTCAAAATGCGTGTATAAACCGTTACCGCATAATCGGGTCTGAAATGAGGCTTTCCGTCGGGCGAATAAGCATCATCGGAACGGAGGCGCTTATTGGCAGTATAATGATTTACCATTGAGTCCATATTTCCGCCTGTTACAGCAAAAAACAAGCGTGGTGTTCCGAGCTTTTTAAAATCACGCAGATCGTCGCGCCAGTTTGGTTGGGGAACAATAGCCACTTTCAGTCCACGTGATTCCATCATGCGCCCAATAACAGCCGCTCCAAAGGCAGGATGATCGATGTACGCATCTCCACTGAAAAGAATAACGTCGGGTTGATCCCAACCATGTAATTCGAGTTCTTTTTTGGTGGTTGGCAAAAAATCGGTTAACTGAGGATAATGCATCATAAAAAAAAATCATTTAATCCTCAAACACAAATCAGGATAAAATGTTCAAATGGTAGGTGTTGTAAGGAATAGACTAACTCAGAAATGCACTAACAACCTTAAGGGCTTCGTTTTTGGCACGATTTAAATCATCATTGATGATGGTGATATCGAATTTTGGTGCAAATGAGAGTTCATATTCAGCTTTGGCTATCCTCAGATTTATCATTTCGGGCGTATCAGTTCCTCTGCCAATGAGTCTTTGTCTCAATTCTTCGATTCCGGGGGGAGCAATAAAAATGAGTAATGCCCTGTTGCCATATTGCTTCTTAATATTCAATCCACCAATCACATCTACATCGAAAACAATGTGTTTTCCCATGAGTCCGATTCTATCTATTTCACTGCGCAGCGTACCGTAGTAACAATCTTTGTAAACCTCTTCATACTCCACAAACTCTTCGTTGGCAATTTTCCTGCGAAATTCATCAGGACTCAGAAAATAGTACTCCACACCATTTTTTTCGACACCTCTGGGAGGTCGGCTGGTAGCTGATACAGAAAACGCGATATCCATCCCTTTATTCAGAAGATGATTGACAATAGTACTTTTTCCGGCTCCAGAGGGTGCTGAAAATATGACAAGCTTTGCTTCAGGCATATGTGTTAAAAATACAGATTAAAGAAAAAGTCAGCAGCCCTGTAAGCCGGGTTCTGTAACCTGAAATTCAGGCTGTTTGTCATTTATCTTGGACAATTGTCACCAATTGCCTCCAGCGATCTACCCCCCGGCATCGGACAGGCAGTCCTACATGCGCCGGTATACATGATCTTGCAACCCATAAGGCGTACGGCTAACCGTGTTACCACGGCTACCGGTGAGCTCTTACCTCACCTTTTCACCCTTATCCCGACAAAATCGGGACGGTTATTCTCTGTTACACTACTCTGCCCTCACGAACAGCTTCCCGTTAGGAAATATGGTGCCCTTTGTTGCCCGGACTTTCCTCACCGAATTGCTTCGGAGCGACAAACCGGACTGCTGATTTTGGCGCAAAGATAAGCTTTTTAGCTTGAAGACCAATTAAAAACCCTATTTTTGCAGCGATATTTTTTTATTTTATCCAAATGTTTAAACACAAAAAAACACCTGGCGACATCGATCAGGATAAAAATATTCACTATAGCAATCGGGTTGTAAGAATAATGCTTATCATGCTGGGTAGCCTGTTCGTAGTGTTGGGAATCGTGGGCATTTTACTGCCGATCATGCCAACAACGCCTTTTTTTCTTATGGCGGCAGCTTTATACGCCCGTAGTTCAGCAAAATTTTATCATTGGTTAATGTACAATCGTTGGTTTGGCGACCATATCCGGAATTACAGAGAAGGACATGGTATTCCCGTTCGAGCTAAGATAATTGTAATCAGCATATTATGGATATCTATCGGTAGTTCCGTTATTTTTGCCATCGACAACATTTATATCAGGATATTGTTAATACTGATAGCGATAGGCGTAACAGCACATTTATTAGCTATCAAAAACAAAATATAGAAATGTGGCAATAAGATGAAAACAACAATCAGATTTGTTGCCCTCTTTTCATGAATCAATATTTACAATGTAGTTCAAATTAACATCAAACTATTTGTTCGAGTTTGGATACATTGGCAGCAATGTCTTCATCTGATAAGGAATAATTGATTAAATCGCCTGCATGATATTGATCGTAAGCGGCCATGTCGACCAATCCGTGTCCTGACAGGTTGAAAAGGATCACCCTGGGTATTCCTTCTTCTTTGGCTTTCAACGCTTCATTAACAACTGCTGCGATGGCATGAGCCGATTCAGGAGCTGGTACAATACCTTCGGTTTGTGCAAAGAGCACACCGGCTTTGAACGAATCAAGTTGCTGAATATCACATGCTTCAATGAATCCATCTTTCAAAAGCTGACTAACCAGGGTACCTGCACCATGATAGCGAAGACCACCCGCATGAATATGAGCCGGAGCAAAATGATGTCCGAGGGTAAACATCGGAATCAGAGGAGTATAGCCTGCTTCATCACCAAAATCATACTGGAACACACCCCTCGTTAGTTTGGGACAAGATGCCGGCTCGGCTGTTAGAAAGCGTGTTTTCTTTCCACTACTGAAGTTGTGTCGCATAAACGGGAATGAGATACCTGAAAAATTGGATCCACCACCAAAACAACCGATTACAACATCGGGATATTCGCCGGCCATTTCCATCTGCTTTTCAGCTTCGAGTCCGATGATGGTTTGGTGTAGCGAAACATGATTCAAAACACTGCCCAGAGTATACTTGCAGTTGGGGGTTGACATGGCCAGTTCAATAGCTTCAGATATGGCAGTTCCCAAACTTCCCTGATAGTTGGGATGTTCGGTTATGATTTTCCTGCCTGCTTTGGTCGACATGGATGGTGAAGGAATGACCTGAGCACCCCAGGTTTGCATCAGCGATCGCCTGTATGGTTTCTGTTCGTAACTGATTTTCACCATATAAACGGCCAGTTCAAGATCAAACATTTTGCAGGCCAGAGACATGGCTGTGCCCCATTGTCCGGCACCAGTTTCGGTAGTGATATTGGTAACACCTTCAATTTTATTATAATAAGCCTGAGCGATAGCTGAGTTTAGTTTGTGTGAGCCAACCGGACTAACGCTTTCATTCTTGAAATATATATGTGCCGGTGTATCCAGTGCTTTTTCGAGCCCGCTGGCCCGCACAAGTGGTGTAGGCCTGTATATCTGGTATTTTTCCAGAATTTCTTCGGGTATATCAATCCAGGCATCTTTAATATTCACCTCCTGATCAACTAAAGCTTTGGCAAATAAAGGATAGAGATCTTCAGGTTTGAGTGGTTCTTTAGTACCAGGATGAAGGATTGGAAGTGGTTTATTTGGCATTTCTGCCAATATGTTGTACCACTTGGTCGGCATATCTTGTTCAGTGAGCAGGAATTTTTTCTGTTTTTCCATGATTATATTACGTTGGTTTGACAAAGAGGCCACAAAGTAAGCAAATTTTTGTGAGAAATTAAAGGAAAACAGAATAATTCATGATACTCTGTTACTTTTTGGGGCACTAATATATTATTTGTTCATTAACAAAGATTTATATCTTAGCAACCAAAAAATTATTTTACTTTTGTAACGAACAACAAATCAGAGCCAATGATACAATCGATGACCGGTTTTGGAAAAGCAACCGGAGAATACCAGGGAAAGAAAATTGTAGTTGAAATTAAGTCGCTGAACAGCAAACAAATGGATATTTCCATTCGTTTAGCCGGTGTTTACCGAGAAAAGGAAATTGAAATCAGGAATGAAATTTCTCAGGCATTGGAGCGGGGAAAAATCGACATTGCCCTGTATATTGACAATTCGGGAAAAGAGAGCGTAACACAAATCAATCATACGGCGATTGAGGCATATTATCAGCAAATAAAGGCGATCTCAGCAAATTCCGGTATTCCTGTACCTGAAAACTGGTTCGGGGTATTGCTCAGGTTACCTGAGGTAATGAAACCTGAAGTAGCCGAGCTCGACGAAAAAGAATGGGAAGTAGTTAAGGTGATTATGAATGAGGCCATCAGTCAGATTCGAAGCTTCAGAATGCAGGAAGGTAAATCGCTGGAATTGGTTTTCCGACAGAGGATTGCTCACATTGCCGATTTGCTTGTAGAGATTGCTCCTTTTGAAGTGGAAAGAGTAGAGAAAATAAAGACCCGATTAGAAGAAAACCTGCAAAATTTGTCGGTTAAGATCGATTATGATAAGAACAGACTTGAACAGGAACTGATTTTCTATATCGAAAAGTTAGATGTAAATGAGGAGAAAATAAGGCTAAGAACCCACCTCGATTATTTTATTGAAACCATGGAGATTGAGAATTCACCCGGAAAAAAACTTGGTTTTATCAGCCAGGAGATAGGCAGGGAAATCAATACACTCGGCTCAAAAGCCAATCATAGTGAAATGCAAAAACTTGTTGTTCTGATGAAAGATGATCTGGAACAAATAAAAGAACAAGTTCTGAATGTTTTATAAAACACGCGAAAGATGAATAAACTGAGGAAGTTTTTTCAGGATAGTTACTATTTCATCATTCATGATGTTTGGCGCATCACCGAAACCGAACTGACAAAGAGTAAGCGATTGCCATACCGGTTGGTAAAAATTGTGGTTATTGCCTTTCGGGGAGTAAGTCAGGACAATCTGATTGTCAGAGCTTCATCCCTCACCTTTTCCATTCTTTTTGCACTGGTTCCTCTGATTGCACTTTTTGTGGCAATTGGGAAAGGTTTTGGTGTGGAAGACATGATACGTGCCTGGCTTGAAGATGTACTTGTAGCTCAGAAAGAGCTCATACCCACCATTATGGGCTTTGTGGAGAGATATCTGGAAACAGCCCGCGGAGGTGTTTTTATCGGGATTGGCATTGTGATTTTACTTGTTTCGGTGATGAATTTTTTCAAAGAGGCAGAGAAAACTTTTAACAGCATTTGGGAAGTAAATAAATCCCGTTCTTTTCTCCGTCAATTCAGCACCTACTTTTCTGCTTTGTTTTTTATCCCGATGCTGGTTGCGCTTTCGGGAGGTATCAGTATCTATTTTAGCAATCTCGTCACCAATCTTCAACTCGAATATATTTTATCGCCATTGTTGAAGCTGGGGATGTGGTTAGCGCCTTATTTCATTAGCTGGATTCTTTTTTCGACGATGTACATCGTAATTCCAAATACCCGGGTGAACTTTGCCAGCGGAGTCATTGCTGGTGTTATTGCCGGTACTGCTTTTCAGTTTTTTCAGCATATTTATATATCCGGACAGGTGTATCTGGCCAGATATGATGTGGTTTATGGTAGTTTTGCAGCCATTCCCCTGTTTTTGCTTTGGTTGCAGATTTCCTGTCTCATCATTTTACTGGGTGCCGAAATATCCTATGCATATCAGAATCTTCAGAATTATGAATATGAAGGCGACAGCGATAATATTAGCATCAGGTACCGTTCGTTTCTGATACTGTTTCTCACTTACATCATCATCAAAAGGTTTGAGCAACATGAACCACCTTTGAAAAACAACGAGATAGCCTCGACATACAAATTACCCATCCGTTTGGTAAACCTCTTACTAAGCGAACTCAGGGATGTAAATCTGATAACCGAGATACTCGATGATGATGAGAAAACCAAGGCATATCAGCCAGCCTTCGATATCAACCAAATGACCGTAAGGATGGTTATGGATAAAATTGAATCGCGTGGTGCTGAATTGTTTTTGTCGAACAAACATCCTTTACTCGACGATTTTTGGCACAAGCATCTCGACAGAAACAAGAAACTTTCTGACCAACAACCGGATATACTCGTCAAGGATATTTAATTTAAAAATTTGCAAAAACATGGTTATTGGCATTACAGGAGGAATTGGTAGCGGCAAATCGACGGTAGCTGATTTGTTGCGCAGCAAAGGTTATCCTGTGTTTGATTCCGACCGTGAAGCCCGAATTATACAGGATTCGGATGCTGCTGTTATAGCTGCTACAAAACAATTATTTGGTGAAGATATTTATGTAGAAGGGCATTTAAACCGACCTGCAGTTGCCTCGCTGGTTTTCAGTAATCCCGATTTACTCAAAAAACTGACTGAAATAGTGCATCCGGCAGTCAGAAAAAAAATTCAGGAATGGATGCTGCAGTTCGATCATAATCAAATCATATTTGTAGAAAGCGCTGTTTTGTTTGAAGGAGGATTTTACAAGCTGATGGACAAAATTGTGTTGATAGTCGCTTCCGAAGAAATCAGAATTGAAAGGGTGATGAAACGGGATGGACTAACACGAGAACAAGTAATTGCCAAAATAAAAAATCAGATTCCGGATACTAAAAAAATAACGGAATCTGATTTGATAATTAATACTGATCAGGGAATACCACCCGATATCCTGCGATTAATTGTAATTTGGTAGCACTGAGTAGTCTCTCGAATATCTCAGATGTTGATCAACATAATTTTCGTTATATGACACTTTGATGTCGATAATATTTCCGTTATCATCTTTCACAGGCGAATATACCGGATTTACAAAACCTTTGTAAGGTGCGATATTTAGTTTGGCATAGCGCTCAAGTACTTCTTTGTGAATATTCTGATCTACTTTCACAGCATAGGTTTCAATCAGTTTGCGGGCAGCTTCAATATCGCCCGTTGATTTAATGCGTTGAATTTCGGCAAGTTGCTTTGCAAAAATATTGCGTAGCTTTTCATAGTCATTGACAACAACATATGTTTTACCACCCCGTTTTTTCAGCTCGATTACTTTATCCTTTTTACCGGTTTCAAAAGCCCAGGTAGCAATTAACTGCCGGTTACGCATATGGGCCTGTTCAATATTTTTCCCCGGCTGAATGCGGGTAAGCTGTGTCATCATGCCATTCATTATATACTGATAGTAAGCAGATTTATAAGCCTCTTTGTCAGGAAGCAAACCAAGCTCCACCAATTTAGCATCCGCCATATAATATAAACCAAACAAATCGGCCCTCGATTCTTCGATGGGTGAACCATATGCTTTTAAAGCATCGGGGCTAACCCCCGGAAGCAGTTTGCCCGAACCATGTCCGAGACATTCGTGCAGGTCGGTGTGCAAATTATTGGTTTGCGAACCATATTTATCAGCCTGATCAATTTCGGTTTTGCTCCACATAAACTCTTCCCTGAAACCACTTCCTACCGATGCTTTATCGTATGCATCGGTAATGTTCTCGATGGTAACCGATTTAGATCCATGTACTGCCCTGATCCAGTTAGAGTTAGGCAGATTGATGCCAATAGGCGTAGAAGGATAACAATCGCCACCAAGTATAGCCACAGTGATTACTTTTGCTGATATGCCTTTTACTTCCTCCTTTTTAAATTGCTTGTCGGTAGGCGAATTATCCTCGAACCACTGTGCATTATTGCTGATCAGTTCGGTGCGCTTGGTAGCCTCCACATCCTTAAAATTAACAATGGCTTCCCAGGTAGCCTTCATCCCCAGCGGGTCGGTATAAGTTTCGGTAAAACCGTTTACAAAATCCACTTTCGAATTAAGATCATTCACCCACAAAATCGAGTATTCGTCGTAAATACCCAGATCGCCGGTTTGATAATAACGAATCAGCGATTCTATGACCGCTTTCTGTTGGCTATTTTCAGCAACCCCTGCCGCTTTTTCAAGCCAGCCAACAATACGCTGTATAGCAGCGCCATACATGCCATTAACTTGATATACCCTTTCCTTAACCACGCCGTTTTCCTTCACTAATTTACTGTTGAGTCCGTAAGACACCGGAGTTGAATCATTCGGGTCGGCCATGGTTTTGTAAAACGCCTCAACTTCGGCCTGAGTCACTCCTTCATAAAAATTATTGGATGACGTAAGAATCAAATCAGTATCTGGTTCCTGATTTGATCTTTTCTTAAAAACTTCAGGTTGAAAGATGACAGGGAAAATGCGGGCGATAAACTGGTCGGTATTTTCACCCTGCATGAGCGGAATTTTTTCGATAGCAATTGATTTTAAAGCACTACGAAGAAACTCTTCCGAAAAATCAGGGAGAATTTTGTCTTCAGAATAATGATGATGTATGCCATTGGCCATCCACACTCTTTTGAGATAAATCTCCAGGTTATTGAAATCTTCTGTACTTTTATCTCCGCTGAAACTGGTATAAACGGATTCGAGCAAGCGTCTGATGGTTAAGTTATTCCGGTGATTTTGATCAAAAAGAATATCTCTGCCTTCGAGGGCGGCTTCCGACAAATAATAAATCAGCAATTTCTGATTCAGGGTGAGATCTTCGAAATGATTTACTTTAAATCTCAGTATCTCAACATCGGCAAACCGATCAACTTTATAATTAAAGGTTTCCTGCCCTTGTTGATTACCGGTGCAGGAATTAAGCAAAAAAATGCTCATAATGAAAATGATTAATTTGTTCATACCACAATTATTTACTTTTAGCCTCATTCCATATGGCCTCCATTTCGGCCAGCGACATCAACTTTAAATCTTTGCCTAAAGTCAGTGTTTTGGATTCGAGATAATTAAATCTGTCGATGAATTTCCGATTTGTTCGTTCGAGTGCATTTTCGGGATTCACTTGATACAAGCGCGCAGCATTGATCAGGCTAAAGAACAAATCACCGAATTCAGCCTCTATTTTATCCTGATCCATGGCATCAATTTCAGTTTTCAGCTCTTCAAATTCTTCCCTGATTTTATCCCAAACCTGCGTTCTTTCTTCCCAGTCGAAACCCACACTGCGGGCTTTATCCTGGATACGATAAGCTTTGATGAGGGCAGGAAGTGAAACGGGTACACCTGATAGCACAGATTTATTTCCCCCTCTTTCCTTCAGTTTAAGACTTTCCCAGTTTTGCATTACCATTGCTGAGTTTTCTACTGCTGTATCACCAAAAATATGTGGATGACGGTAAATGAGTTTCTCACACAAAATGTGTGTTATATCGTATATGTCGAAATCGTTGGTTTCGCTGCCAATTTCGGAATAAAAAGCAATATGCAGGAGTAAATCGCCGAGTTCTTTGCTTATTTCCTTTTTATCACCTTTAATAATCGCATCAGCGAGTTCGAAAGTTTCTTCGATGGTGAGTGTTCGGAGGCTTTCGAAAGTTTGCTCTTTATCCCAGGGGCATTCCTTCCTGAGGCGCGACATGATGTCCAGAAGTCGGTCAAACTCCCGAAGTTTTTCTTCTTTAGTATGCATGAAAAGTAAATTTTGAAAGGCTAAAGTACAAATAATTTTATCTGTACCAGTCGTCCATCGATTTTAGAAAATCAACCAGTTTATCTTCGAGAAACATGTTTCTGCTATTCAATTGCTGATACAGATACTGAGTTTCGAGCAGATTTCTGATTCTGTAACCTACTTCAACCAGATCGAATGGTTTCGACAAAAAGTCCTTGGCGCCTCCTTTCAAAGCCTTGTGTTTTGCTTCGGTAGTAATATCCGCAGTGAGTACCATGATGGGGATATATTTTGAAGGGTTCAGCGAACTTTGACGTGATATTTTAAGTTGTTCCATCACCTCAAATCCATTCAGGTGTGGCATCATCAGATCAAGTAATATCAGTTCAGGATTAAATTGATTTACCATCTGAACTACTTTTCGTGGATCGGTTGTTGTTTCAACATTTGTATATCCTTCAATTTCCAGCAGACCCAACAACACATCGATATTGGATTCCATATCATCCACAATCAGAATTTTTGCATTTTTTAAATTAGGTTCCAACATATTGATTCTATTTTATTTATTCTTTTTTCCTATAAAAATCAATTTCGTTTAACAATACCTGAGCATTCAGAGGTTTTAAGAGAACATTATCAACTCCTTTTTTCAAATAGTCCCTGATTTTATCTGCTTCAATATCTTCACTTACTAACACTACCGGAATCAGTTTTGTTTTCCTGTTATTCTTTAATTCTCTGAGTAATTGAAATACATCCAGTCCTGTAGTTTCAGCGTTAATAAGCACCAAATCGGGTTGGTGTTGTTCTGCTAATACTATAGATTGGTTTCCTTTAGTATCATTCAGAATTTTTATTTCTGGTCGATGTGCAACGATGGTATCTTCTAATAACTCGATATTGGAACCATTATCCTCAACATACAATATCGTGCTTTTTTGAATGATTTTAATGACATCATTTTCATCTTTACGCACCGTTTCATCAGAATTTGCTGAATCAATTTCCCTCGAATACGGAATTTCTATCCAAAAAGTACTACCTTCATCCAACACACTTTCGACTCCAATTTTTCCACCCATGTTAGTAATTAATTCTTTGGCGATACTCAGTCCCAATCCGGTACCTTCAATCGCTGAGTCGTTATGATCAATCCTTTCAAAAGGGATGAATAATCTTGATATTTTTTCAGAATCAATGCCGATGCCGGTATCGGCTATTTCAATCCTGAGAATTTTGCCGGAATCAGCAAGTTCGTTTTTCAGTTTAAAGGCGCTGACAATTACCCGACCTTCCTTCCTGTTATATTTAATGGCATTGTTAAGCAGATTTACTAGCACCTGAATCAGTCTTTTCTTGTCGGCTTCAACATACACATTGCCAGTGACCCCGCTTTCATTTATTAAATGAATACCATTATTTAGTGTGAGTGGCATAACCAAATCAATTGCTTCCAGAATGGCAGCTTTTACATTCACTTCCTGAATATCTAAGGAAAGTTTTCCTGCTTCAATACTGGATATATCGAGTACTTCATTGATCAGTTTTAGCAGGTGCTTACCACTGTTAAGTATATGTCTGACGCCTTTTCTCTGACCAGTTTGCAGTTCGCCCATTTCCAACAACTGAGCAAAACCAAGTATTGAATTCAGGGGAGTTCTTAGCTCATGACTCATTCTCGAAATAAACTCGCTTTTTGCTTTATTGGCTTTTTCAGCCGCTTCTTTTGCATTACGAAGTTCATTTTCACTGCTTTTTCTGTTGAGAATTTCAATCATGAGTGCTTCGTTGGTTAAAGCAAGTTCAGAAGCTCTTTCGTCTACCTTTTTCTCAAGATTCAGGTTTAGCTCAAATAATTCATCTTCAACCCTTTTACGCTCTGTAATGTCCTGCATAATTACAGCGTAATGTGTTGCATTGCCAATTTTATCGAGTATTGGGTTAATGGTAACTCCCTGCCAGTATAATTCGCCGTTTTTTCTGCGATCGAGCAATTCACCTCTCCAGGTAGTACCTGATGTTAAGGTTTCCCAAAGATTTTCAAGTTCTATCTCATCTGTTTCTGTGGTGCTAAGAATGCGGTAATATTGACCTATGAGTTCTTTGCTGCAAAATCCCGAAACCCTGCAATAAGCCTCGTTTACATATTCGATACAACCATTCAGCGAAGTGATCAGAATCATGTTAGGACTCTGTTCCACAACCTGTGAAAGTTTCCTTATCTCGTCTTCTGCATTATATGTTTCGAACATGCTTTTTTTGGAAGGGAAAAAGATTTACGAAAGTCGCAAAGTTAATGCATAAAATTTGATAAACCTATGTTTTTGTAGAAAAAAAGCGGGTCGGATAATAAGCACATCCGACCCGCTTAACAGAATTTATCATTCTGAAGGTTCAATTAATAAATCAATCTTCCAACAAAATCTCCATAATAGTACAAGCTGCTTTGGCTACAGGACTACCCGGGCCAAAAATAGCGGCTACTCCAGCTTTATAAAGATAGTCGTAGTCTTGTGCGGGAATTACTCCCCCTGCAACCACGATAATATCTTCGCGACCCAGTTTTTGCAGCTCTTCAATCACCTGAGGAACAAGCGTTTTATGTCCTGCAGCAAGAGAGGAAACTCCTAACACATGCACATCATTTTCCACAGCTTGTTTGGCTGCTTCGGCAGGAGTCTGGAACAATGGTCCCATATCCACATCGAATCCGCAGTCGGCATAACCGGTTGCAACAACTTTTGCACCACGGTCGTGACCATCCTGACCCATTTTGGCAATCATGATGCGGGGGCGACGACCTTCTTTTTTAGCAAACTCTTCGGTCAACTCACAAGCCTTCTGAAAGCTTGCATCGTTTTTGGTTTCTGATGAATACACGCCTGAAATTGTTCTTATGGTTGCTTTATAACGTCCTGATATTGCCTCACAGGCATCTGATATTTCTCCGAGAGATGCTCTTACACGGGCTGCTTCAACAGCCAGTTCGAGCAGGTTACCTTCACCTGTACGGGCACATTCAGTGATGGCGGCCAGTGCATCCTGCACTTCAGCCTCATTGCGGTTGGCACGCAGTTGTTTCAGCCGTTCAATCTGCTGCGCACGCACTGCTGTATTATCAACCTCCAATATATCAATAGGATCTTCCTTCTCCAAACGATACTTGTTAACACCCACAATGGTCTGGGCTCCGGAGTCGATGCGTGCTTGGGTACGAGCAGCAGCCTCTTCAATCCGCATTTTGGGGATACCTGTTTCGATGGCAGCAGCCATACCTCCCAGTTTCTCAACTTCCTCGATTAGTGCCCATGCTTTTTCAGCCAGATCGTTGGTGAGCGATTCTACATAATAGGAACCAGCCCAGGGGTCAACCTCCCGACAAATTTCAGTTTCCTGCTGGATGTAAATTTGGGTATTACGGGCAATACGGGCCGAGAAATCGGTTGGCAGTGCTATGGCTTCATCGAGCGCATTGGTATGGAGCGATTGCGTGTGTCCGAGTGCAGCCCCCATGGCTTCGATACAGGTACGTCCAATATTGTTGAACGGATCCTGTTCGGTAAGTGACCATCCTGAAGTTTGCGAGTGTGTTCTCAACGCCAACGATTTTGGGTTCTTTGGATTGAATTGCTTCACGATTTTTGCCCACAGTAAACGAGCTGCACGCATTTTGGCAATTTCCATGAAGTGATTCATGCCGATAGCCCAGAAAAACGACAAACGCGGTGCGAATGAGTCGATATCCATTCCTGCATTAACTCCTGCACGAAGATATTCGAGTCCGTCGGCCAATGTATAAGCCAACTCAATATCGGCAGTTGCCCCGGCCTCCTGCATATGATAACCCGAAATAGATATCGAGTTGAACTTAGGCATCTTCTTCGATGTATATTCAAAAATATCAGCGATAATTTTCATGGAAAATTTGGGAGGATAGATATATGTATTTCTCACCATAAATTCTTTGAGAATATCATTTTGAATGGTACCGGCCATTTCTTCCAGTTTGGCTCCTTGCTCAAGACCAGCATTGATATAAAATGCTAAAACCGGCAACACAGCACCATTCATAGTCATCGAAACCGACATCTTATTAAGTGGAATTCCATCGAAAAGCACTTTCATATCTTCAACTGAACAGATAGAAACACCAGCTTTTCCCACATCGCCCACTACCCTGTCGTGGTCGGCATCGTAACCGCGATGTGTGGCAAGGTCGAACGCAACCGACAAACCTTTTTGTCCGGCTGCCAGGTTACGACGATAAAACGCGTTGGATTCTTCAGCAGTGGAAAATCCGGCATACTGCCGGATAGTCCAGGGCTGCATGGCATACATCACCGAGTATGGACCTCTCAAAAACGGAGGAATACCGGCAGCGTAGTTTAAATGTTCCATTCCTGCTAAATCTTCGGTAGTATAAAATGGTTTTACCGGAATTAACTCCGGTGTTAACCAGCTTGACTCCTGACGCTCAGGAGCATCAGCAATTGCAAATTCATTGATTTTGATATCCTTGAAGTTTGGCTTCATATTGTTGTGATATTGTTTACTTTGTTAATATAACTGAATAACTTGATTCGCAGCTTGAAATCATATGTTCAACTGCGCATTAAAACTTTTGAGAGTTTCCAGCACATTCGATTTCACATTGATAAAGTGCTGAATGCCAATTGCTTTCAGATCATCAGTACAAGCAGGAGCACCCGCGATAACCAATATCTCGTTAGTTTTTGTTAGCTCATAAGCCTGTGGTGCCAGTTCAGCATACTCATCGTCGCTCGAACAAAGAACAATAATGTCTGCACCTGCATCTCTTGCTGCTTTCACACCCGCCTCAACAGTTGCAAAACCAAGATTATCAACAACATCATAACCAGCACACGCAAAGAAATTACATGAGAACTGTGCTCTCGCCAATCTCATTGACAGACTTCCGATAGTGAGCATAAATGCTTTGGGTCTTTTTGCGGCATTTTCGGTAGCAAAACGAAGGGTTTCAAATTCCTGAGCTGCACGGGCAGTTTTCAGTTTTGGAACTTCGTTATGGTCGCATCCACAACCACCATCTTTAGCTGAAGGCTTCAAACCGGAAATTTCATTGAAGTTAGGGAACTGATTGGTTCCGAGAAGAACTTCGCGACGAGACGAAACATTCTTCAACCTTTTATCAGCAGTTTGATGTATCACTTCCTGTACTTTTCCGTCGAGTACAGCCTGAAGAAAACCACCCTCATTTTCTACCTGAAGGAAAATCTTCCAGGCCTGAGCTGCAATTTCATTGGTTAGTGTTTCAATATAGTAAGATCCTGCTGCAGGGTCGGTTACCTTATCAAAGTTTGATTCTTCCTTCAGCAACAATTGTTGATTACGGGCAATTCTTTCAGAGAAATCATCAGCCTTTTTATACACCGAATCGAAAGGAAGGACTGTGAGCGAATTTATACCGCCAAGCGAAGCACTCATGGCTTCAGTCTGCGTGCGGAGCATATTTACATAGGGATCAAAAATCGTTTTATTGAATTCTGACGTTTCAGCATGGATGCGCATTTTCATAGCGCAATAGCAAATTCCTTCCACTGTTTCAGGACAATCGGGACGGCGGCATTCAGGCGAATAAGCTTTCACAATTTGTGCCCACAGCCATTTGGCAGCGCGGAATTTGGCAATTTCCATGAAATAATTGCTTCCTACACCGAAATTGAATTTAATCTTCTTGGCAGCCAGCGATTTATCAACACCCTGCTCAATCATCAGCGAAAGATATTCATTTCCCCAGGCTAAGGCATAACCCAGTTCCTGAGCAATAAATGCTCCTGCATTGCTCAAACTTACAGCATTCACATTGATTACCTTGTAGAATGGCAAGTTCATGGCTGTGTTTACGGCAGCCGCAGCTTTTGAAGCAAGTTCTTCTTTTGTAAATTTCTTACCACGAAGCAACATGCTGTTGATTGCATCGAAATTAACTGATCCCTGCAACTTGGTTACATCATACTGTTTTTCATTGAAATAGCTAATCAGCAATTCAAGCAATTCAACTGTTCTTGAAGAGCAGGTTCTGAAATTCATTTCAACGCATTCTGCATTGATTCCATTCAGCAATATTGCAATAAACCCTGCATTCAAATCGTCTCTGTTGATTTTAAAGCCCAGAGAATTTACACCTTTATTCAAAACATCAAGTGCTTTTTCGTTGGCTGCTTTGGCATCTTTTACTACAATATCCTGACGAACAAACCAGTCGTTGTCGACTTTGGTGCCCCTTACATAGGGGTATTTTCCTGGCTTGGCCTCAGTGGTTTTGTATTGCTCAACATCTTCGGCGCGATAAAATGGACTGACACTAAAACCTTCGTTGGTTTTCCAGACTAATTTTTTGTCGAAGTCGGCACCTTTCAAATCGGCTGTAACTCTATCCATCCATTCCCGGGTAGAAACAGCAGGAAAATCAGCCAATAGTTTCAATTTTTTTTCTGACATAATGATTTTGTTTGATCGGTTTTTCTAAACGGCTGCAAATTTACGACATTTTCATGGATTTATTATACAAAATAACTTGTAAAACAGTAAGAAAAGGCACTTTTTAAAGAAATTTTTCCTTAAAAGAAAAAACCTGAGCCTGTGTAGTGATTAATGCTTCAATAACAGCTATTTAATTGCTGATTTTTATTGCACTTTCTAACCCCGTTTCAAAATTAAGCTCTGCCCGGCAGGTGAGATCATTCTCTTTATTGATGAAATTCACATATTGGTTGGAGCTGGAAAAAGTAAAAGTTGCCTTCATCGCAGCGGTCGAACTATCAAACAGGTATATCACCGAGCGGTTTCTTCCCGACAAGGCAATTGACCTCATGGATGAAGCGGCAGCAAAACTCCGCCTCGAAGTTGATTCAGTACCTGAAGAACTGGATGTTATCGAACGAAATATTAAACAGTTAGAGATTGAAAGAGAAGCCATTAAAAGAGAAAATGACAGTAAAAAACTGGCAATATTAAAAGATGAAATTGCAAAACTGAAAGAAGAAGGCGACATCATCAGGGAACACTGGAAAAAGGAAAAAAAACTGATTGACAATATTCAGCAGGCAAAAATTGAGATAGAAAAGCTCAAATTCGAGGCTGATAGAGCCGAACGTGAAGGCGATTACGGTAAAGTGGCTGAAATACGCTACGGTAAAGTAA
>CAYGJI010000022.1:0-8471 GCA_964350125.1 uncultured Paludibacter sp.
AAAATGATTATCAAAATCAGTGCTATCATGGTGTTTAATAAATTTTTTTTTATTTAAATTGTAAAAATTACCGCTGGTTAATCTGTAAAAATCAGATAAAAGCGTACTTTTGCAAAGCTTTTTTTTAATAAAGCATTGCTTATGACTCTTTCTATCCGAATCAGTTTGCTCCTGATTGTTATCAGTGTTTTAATGCTTGTTGGTGCACAGGAAACGATTGCCCAACAGAAGAAATTCGTATTGGTGCTTGATCCGGGACATGGAGGCAAGGATGCCGGTGCGGTGGGACGAATATCACAGGAGAAAAATATCAATCTATCAGTGGCCAAAATGGTTGGTAATCTGATAGAAAGTAATTTAAGTGATGTGAAAGTGGTTTACACCCGCAAAACCGATGTTTTTCTGCCCCTGGAAGAACGTGCGCAAATTGCGAATAACCATAAATCCGACATGTTTATCTCAATTCATACCAATGCAGCGAAAAATAAAGCTGCCTATGGTGCCGAAACCTTCGTCCTTGGATTGGCAAAAACCAAAGCCAACCTCGAAGTGGCCATGGCCGAAAACTCAGTAATGTTGCTGGAGGATGATTATCAGACGCGTTACCTTGGCTTCGACCCCAATTCTGTCGATTCATATATCATGTTTGAGTTTATGATGGATAAATACCTCGAAAGCAGCCTCCATTTTGCATCTGAAATACAAAAACAGTTTACAGGTTATGCAAAAAGGCTCGACCGCGGTGTGCGACAGGCCGGATTTTGGGTATTACATCGTACTGCCAGCCCAAGTGTACTCATCGAACTCGGATTTATTTCAAATTTTAAAGAGGAATTATATATGGCCAGCGAAAGGGGCCAACAGGAACTTGCCAAGGCTATTTACAACGCTTTTGTGCTTTATAAACGCGACCACGACAAGAAACTCGGTTATACTTCCAGGTCTTCTCCCAATGTGCCGGTGTTCGAAAGGGTGGCGCAGGAGTCAACCGAAACTGATACTGCTTCCGGAGTTGTTTCGCCGGTTGCTGCCAGACAAACAGTTGAAAACATTCAAAGTGGCGAAGTGGCAAAAAACAGCACTGTTCCTGTGTTCAAACTGCAAATCAGAGCCACTTCCACTGAATTGAACATTAACTCACCCGAATTTAAAGGGGTGAAGAATATTGAAATGTTCAGGGAAGGCGGAATGTATAAGTACACCGTTGGCAATGACACCGATATCAAAAAAATTCAGCAACTGAAACGGGATTTACAATCCAAATTTCCCGATACATTCATCATCGCTTTTCATGGAGATAAAAAAATAAGTGTAAACGAAGCATTAAAGCTGATTAAATAACGCAATTACCAATGATTAAACTGAAATTAACCCGCGAAGTCAGGGTTGGAATTATGGCTGTCGTCGCCATTTTTGTGTTGTATTTCGGACTGAATTTCCTGAAAGGAGTCGATATCTTTTCTCCAATAGAGTCATATTATGGCAGTTATGAGGATATCGGTGGTCTTGTTCCTTCTTCACCCGTGTATATTAAAGGTTATAAAGTAGGTCAGGTCGAAGAAATTAAATATGATTTCAGTAAACTGAATGCCTTTGTGGTTAGAATATCGGTAACCAAAGATATTAAACTTCCGCAGGGTACTGTTATGGAATTGTTCGACGATGGTTTGATGGGTGGAAAAGCCATTCAGCTGATTTATAGCCCGTATGATCCGGATAAACAGGCAATGCATAAGCCGGGTGATCAGCTGGTATGCCGTACAGGAGCCGGACTGATGGATGAGATAGCCGGAAACCTGATGCCAAAGATTGAAAGTGTTGCTAACCAGGCCGACTCCTTGTTGCGCTCTGTCCGCCTCATGATTGATGGTGAAGCTGTGCAAGGCAGCCTTGGCTCGATCCGGAAAACCACCAACGAACTGGAAATTACCTCAGCTTCACTGCGTAAAATGATGCAACAGGATATGCCGGAAATCCTGCGCGATGTCAATGTGATTACGGGCGACTTCAAAACAGTGAGTGGAAATCTCAGCAAAATTGATTTTAGTTCTACCTTTAGTAATATGGATGTTACCATCAAAGACCTCAGCTCAATCACCGGAAAAATTAATAATGGTGAAGGAAGCATCGGACTGTTACTTAACGACCCTGAACTGTACAGAAACATGACAAGCACCGCCGGAAGTGCTGATAATCTACTTGTTGACTTAAAGCAGAACCCAAAGCGTTACGTGCATTTTTCGCTTTTTGGCCCACGAAAGCCAAAGCAGTAATTTAAATTAATTCTAAATAGAAAATCATTTTCAAAAAAAACGTGTTCCTGTTTTTACTCGTGTAAATAGTTGTAAATTCAAGGGTTTTTCACAATTCAACCAAGCAAACGGTAAAAAAGTTGTAAATTTGTTAATTTGCTTATTGTCAGCGATGTGCGAGAGTGTTTTTAGCTAAGTGTTTGCAAGTCAGCGCTATGCAATAAGTCGCTGATTATAAGAGCCATGCAAACTGTAAAAACTACACCTAAAATTACCGGTGTTTGTTTATTTCAAAAATGTTTCAGAATTTTGTACCCCTTGCTTCCACAGAAACGAAAAACACAAACACTTCGTTTTGATCGCCGGGCAATTTACAATTAAGTTAAATTTTATATTCACTCGTCAATTGTTTTTAAAAAAATGATGTCTCCCTTGTCTGAAAAATTGTGGAACCAGTGTCTGGAAATAATCAAGGACAATATTAGTGAAGCATCATTCAAAACCTGGTTTAGTCCTGTGAAGGCTATTCAATATGAAAATCAGGTTTTTGTGTTGCAGGTCCCCAGTCAGTTTTTTGTTGAATATATCGAAGAAAAGTATATCGATTTATTGCGTAAAACCCTTTTCAGGATAGTAGGCGATGGTACAAGACTCGAATACAGGGTGATGATAGACCAGTCGAGCGGACAGGGAACACGCATTCCGAGTGAAAGCAACAATGTGAAGCCGGTAGCGGTTGATACCAACATCCGTCAGGCGTATATCAGTCCATACCACCGCCCGCAACTGCCCGAAATCGATCCACAGCTCAACCCGTCATATAATTTCAGCCGCCTTATCGAAGGCAACAGCAATAAGTTAGCCCGTACTGCTGGTGTGAGCATAGCATCCGAACCCGGAAAAACCGTTTTCAATCCGCTGTTTGTGTTTGGTCCGTCGGGAGTTGGGAAAACGCATCTTGCCAATGCCATCGGTGTGATGACGAAACAAAGCCATCCGCAGAAACGCGTTTTGTATGTTTCGGCTTATACTTTTCAAATACAATATACCGATGCAGTACGTAACAATACGCTGAACGATTTTCTGAATTTCTATCAGACGATAGACGTGCTGATTGTGGATGATATTCACGAATTTTCAGGCAAAACCGGTACCCAGAATACCTTTTTTCATATTTTCAATCACCTGCACCAAAGCGGTAAGCAGATAGTACTTACTTCCGACCGCTCCCCGCTAGTATTGGCAGGATTGGAACAAAGGTTGCTAACACGCTTCAAATGGGGTCTTTCTGCCGAAATAGAAAAACCCTGTTTGCTGCTTCGTAAGGCCATTCTCGAGAATAAAATATACCGCGACGGTCTTGAAATTCCTGATGAGGTGGTGGATTTTATTGCCGAACATGTGACCGATAATATCCGCGATCTCGAAGGCGTACTGGCTTCGCTGATGGCACATTCGACCCTCGCTAATATCCCGGTCGACATGACTCTTGCAGCCAGGGTGATTAGCCGCATTGTCAATATCTCCCCGAAAGCAAATACCGTTGAACGTATCAGAGACGTGGTTTGCGAACACTTCTCCCTTTCGGTAGATGCCATTTCAACCCGTAGCCGCAAGCGTGAGGTAGTGCAGGCACGCCAGATAGCCATGTATCTTTCGAAACAAATGACCAAAAACTCACTCTCGTCTATTGGCGATATCATTGGTCAACGCGATCATGCGACCGTATTGCATGCCTGTAAAATGGTTGGCGACCTTATTGAAATAGACAAAACTTTCAGAACCAGCGTAAAGGAAATTGAAGCGAAACTGAAGAAGTAGGAAAAATCATCATTTATGAAGAAATCAGCAGCTTTTTGTTGCTGATTTTTTTTTACAGTATGATATGGTTTCTGTAAAAAAGCACTATTTTTACATCGAAATTAAAAAACGAAATCCTATGGTTTATAAATTTACCCTTTTGTCGGATGAAACGGATCAGTTTGTACGCGTAATTACCCTCGATTCCGAAGCCACATTCCTCGACTTTCATCACGCCATCCTGGATTCGACGCAATTTGAGAAAAATCTTCTCACTACTTTCTACATATGTTCCAGTGGCTGGGAAAAAGGCCAGGAGGTAACACTGATCGAAATGGATTCAAGCTCAGAATACGATAATCTGGTTATGGAAGATACCAAACTCGAATATTTACTTTCCGATGAAAAACAAAAGCTCATCTATGTGTTTGATATGGTTTCCGACAGGGCTTTTTTCATCGAACTGACTGAAATTATTCCGGGTGTATCCCAATATAAGGCCGAATGTCTTTTGTCGAAAGGACAAGCTCCTGTGCAAATGTTACAGAATGATGTAGTGCTCTCAGCGTCCAACCTAACAGTTGATGAGAAGTTCTATGGTGATGAGGATTTCGATATGGATGAACTCGACGAAGAAGGTTTTGGCGATTTGAATTTAGATGACAGTACCCTTTTTAATGACGATCGATTCTGATACAAGTATTTCCGACACCTATTCGGAACATACCCTGTTGGTGCTTACCGGACCTACAGGAGTTGGCAAAACGAATATCAGTCTTCGCTTAGCTTCCCATTTGAATGCACCCATCATTTCGTCTGATTCCCGCCAGATCTACCGCGAAATGGTGATAGGCACTGCAACTCCTCCCCCCGAAGAATTGAAACAGGCAACGCATTATTTTATTGGTACTCGTTCGGTAACAGAAGAATACAGTGCCGGACAGTTTGAAGCTGATGCCATGGCGTTGCTCGAAGTGTTATTTGCCAGTTACAAGATGGTGTTGCTCGTTGGCGGTTCGATGATGTATATCGATGCTTTATGCAATGGTATGGACAATATTCCGGTTGTGGAATCTGATATTCGTGAATACTGGCAGCAACAATATGCTGAACACGGACTTGCTGTTATTCAGAGGGCATTGCTCAAAGCCGATCCCTTGCACTACCATCAGGTCGATCTGATGAACCACAAGCGAATCATACATGCCCTTGAAATATGCTCCTCCACCGGCAAACCCTACTCATCATTCAGAACCGGAATCAAAAAGTCAAGACCTTTCCGCATTGTAAAAATCGGACTCAACAGACCCCGCAATGAATTGTATGAACACATCAATAAACGTGTGGAACAGATGATTTCCGATGGATTGGTTGGTGAGGCAAGAATGTTATATCAGTATCGACACCTGAATGCACTCAATACGGTGGGCTACAAGGAATTGTTTGCCTGTTTCGATGGAGCATACGATATCGACAGGGCAGTGGAACTAATCAAACAAAATTCGAGACATTATGCTAAACGTCAGTTGACATGGTTCAATCGCGATCCTGAAATTCAATGGTTTCACCCCGATCAGTATGATGATATCGTAATAGCCATCCAACAATGATACCCCGATTAATTATATTAGGCGCCGGATCGGCGCTACCTACCCGATCGCATTTCCCGGCTTCGCAAATTCTGGAATTGCGGGAAAAACAGTATATGATCGACTGTGGTGAAGGTACACAAATCAGAATGCGACAGATGGGTCTTAAGGTCAGTAGGTTAGGGCATGTTTTTATTTCCCACTTGCATGGCGATCATTGTTTCGGACTCATCGGATTAATTTCTTCTTTCGGAATGCTTAACCGTACCTCCGATTTATATGTACACGGACCCAAAGGCATTGCAGCGCTCTTTGAGCCACAGTTGAAATTTTTCTGCGAAAACCTGCCTTTTCAGGTTATTTTTAAAGAGTTTAATCCATCGGATCACGTAGTGATTTTCGAAGACAGATCGGTATGTGTAAAAACCATACCACTGAAACACAGGGTTCCCTGCGCAGGTTTTCTTTTCGAAGAAAAACCACGCGACCGGCATATTTTGCGAGAAATGATTGATTTCTATCAAATTCCGCATGCGCTGATTCCCAAAATCAAAAAGGGAAGCGATTTTATCACTAACGAAGGAGTAGTTATTGCTAATCAACTACTAACCAAGCCTTCCGAAGCGACTGTCAGATATGCATATTGCTCCGATACAGCCTATACAGAAAAGATAATTCCGATGATAAAAGGAGTTGATTTACTTTATCATGAAGCTACCTTTGCCGAATCTGAAAAAAGCAGAGCTAAAGAAACGAAACATTCCACCGCAGCAGGGGCTGCAACAATCGCCTCCAAAGCCGGAGTTAAAAAGCTGTTGCTCGGGCACTTTTCTGCCCGCTATTACAATAACCTGCAAATTTTGTCGGACGAAGCCCGCGAAATTTTCCACCCTACCGAACTGGCAGAAGACATGAAGGCATACCCGCTTTTATAATCTTTCTCATTTTTGTTGATTTATACACATTTTTTGTCATTTATTCCACAAGTCGCATTGTCCGGCGATTTACATTTGCACTGTCATCCATGCGATGGCGGGGATAGCACTTATATATCCTTAAAGCCATGTTAAACACTAATAAATTCTATACTTTCATGAAAAAACTATTTACTACAACCATTTGCATTCTGCTATTTGCATTGATGTCAGAAGCTAAATCCATTTTTGTGGCAACAACCGGGAACGACAATAATCCCGGTACCGAAGCATTACCCTTGTTGAATATCCAGAAAGCGGTTGATTTGGCCGAACCCGGAGATGTTATTTATGTTCGTGGTGGTACATACATGCTTACAAAAAGAATAAAAATTGAGAAAGCAGGAAGAGCTGATGCTTATATTTCACTGTTTGGTTATCCGGGCGAAAGGGTTATTATCGATGGCAGCCAAATCGTAGCCAACAGCATTAATGAATTTAAGCAGGCCCGATGTATTTATGTCAATCATTTTGGCAATTACTGGCATTTCAAAGACCTGGAGTTATGCAACGCCAAGGATAATGGAATGAAACTCGAAGGAAGTTATTGCATTGTAGAGAGGTGCAAATTTTATGGAAATAATGATACAGGCCTTCAAATAGGCATGTATAAAGATTTCTCTATCGAAGAAACTCAATCTTTCCCCATTCCGGGCGAACCTCAGTTTAATCCCGGTTATTCGTACTCAAAATATAATAAGGTGATCAATTGTGATGCATGGAACAACCACGACAGCAGATCGTTCAGTGGTTCTGATGATGGAGGCGATGCCGATGGTTTTGCTGCCAAACTGTTTCCGGGGCCCGGAACCGAGTTTCATGGCTGCCGTGCATGGAATAACTCCGACGACAACTGGGATTTGTATATGGTTTATCACCCTATCGTAATCAATAACTGCTGGGTGTGGAACGGAGGAAAAGATGCCAACGGTACGGCGCGGGGTAATGGCAATGGCTTTAAACTCGGTGGTGGAGGTTCTTCCGGAGGTGCTGCCTTTGCACAATCGGTAGGAGCGCACGTGGTTACCAACAACGTTTCGTTCAACAACACCAACAAGGGTTTCGACCAAAACAACGCCTATGAAGCCATGTATCTGTTTAATAATGTAGCCTGGGGAAGTGCTTACAACTATCGTTTCCCGACCATCATACCTTACGGAACCATGTACATGCGTAACAATATCGGTTTCAAAGCCACAACACTGAATCATGAGTTTTTATCTGTAGGTAAGGAAGGTGCTAAATTGCCTGATACTGATTTCAATAGCTGGACTACTTTTGACAAATGTGACCCTTACAAAGATGGCAATAGGGTAAATAATGTAAACACATGGGCAAAAGATTACACTGCACAGTTTAAAAATCTGAGTATTGATTTGGCTTCTGCTCCCCGTCAGGCTGATGGATCACTCCCGGATAACGACTTTAGCCGGCTGATAGCCAATAGCTTATTTATTAATTCCGGACAAAATATTGAAAATTTCATACCTAAGGCTCACAGCCCCGGTGGCTGGTCGCTGCCGCCGGTTACTATTCCTTATAACGATGGTCGCGCCGATATGGGTGCATTCGAAACAGGTAGCCCTACCACAGCAATACTGACACTCACCGCAGGTATTGCCGACCAGTATGTGTACACCGGTACAGCCATTCAAACCACGGTTTACAAATGGGGAGGTGCTGCTACCGATGTCGAAGTTTCTAACTTGCCGCCCGGGCTCAATGCTGTTAAAAACGCAGAGGCTAAAACAGTTACAATCTCGGGAATACCTGCGGCCGATGGAACCTACAGTATAACTCATGTAGGTGGAATGGATGGTTCGCAGGTGATAATCAATTGTAATATTACTCGGGTT
>CAYGJI010000022.1:8571-13525 GCA_964350125.1 uncultured Paludibacter sp.
TGTAGGTGGAATGGATGGTTCGCAGGTGATAATCAATTGTAATATTACTCGGGTTCTGCCTACCAGAATTCTTACCGGAGGATGGTATAATATTCAGGATGAATTTAGTAACCTACCTGCCGACCTTCGTGCTGTAGTTCAAATTCATCAGGGAACAAATGCTTCTACACCAACTGTATGGAACCCTGCCTATACTGAAAGTGGTGGCTCTGTTCCTGCCGGTTGTACTGTTGGTGCAATCAATATCGAACGTAGTGGTGGTGCGGTTTCGTGGACTTTGCCCAGCCTCGTTGAACTGAAATCGAATATCCATTTCACAGGAACAAGGACCCTGCGCATTGATTATACCATCGATGGTGTTACCAGAACCTGGACTTCAGCGTCGCTTGCCAGACAAACCATGGTTAACTGGGATATGATGCTCGCTATCGGACTCGAGCCAACCAAAAAGCCGGTGACCATCAGGTTCATAAATACTTCAACATCAGGTGGTATTCGTATGTACGACTTCTTTGTAAAGACTTATGACATAACTTCGGATGTGCCTGAGCTTAATGCTCCGAAACAAACTTACCGGATGTATCAGACCGAAACCACACTTATTGTGTATGCCGATGATGTGGCTTCACTCAAAATTTATAACCTGAACGGAAGCGTGGTTTCTCAATCGTTCATGTCGCAAATAGTAAACACTGCCAGGCTAAGTGCCGGGGTGTACATGGTGGAAGTCGAAACACGCGATGGTAGCAAATCTGTTCAAAAATTCATCCGTAAATAAAATCCTAAAGGAACGCAATATGAAGCTTTATTTTCACATCCTTTTATGGTTGATGATACCTGTTTTGGCAGGTGCACAAACAGTATCAATCAACGAAAATTTTGAAACAGGACTGCCTGCATCGGCACCTGCATCTGTAACATCAGTAACCTTAAGTTCCGGAGTGTGGAGACTGACCGGGGCTTTTGGTGGAACCGACAACGGCAGTGTGCGCATGCGGATGAATACCAATGGAACAGCCATTACTCCGCTGATTAATAAACCGGTATCGGTGTCGTTCGACCACCGCGGTAGTGGTAGCGGAAAAATCCTGACAGTATCCAAATCGACTGACAATGGTGTTAACTGGGTCACTATCGGGAGTGTTACAGTGAGCTCATCATCGACCTATGGCAGCAGTAATTTTGCGGTTGGTGAAGCAGGAACACGCAATGTTTTGCTCCGGTTTCATTGTAACTCGGCTACCATTTTTGTGGATAATGTGCGTGTTACTTCTTCTGATATGGGTGATGAGCCAACCCAACAGGCTGCTCTTTCAGCTTCCGAAATTACCGGATCATCGGTTAAAATCACTTTTCAGAAAGGAAACGGTGCAGGTCGCTTGCTGATTTATTCGAAAGATACCGCTCCAACCTGGATTCCAGATGATGGAACCCTTTATGCCAATCTGCCTAAAGCGTTGGATGATAACCTGATGCTGGTGCATAGTGGAAATGTGGATGATATAACCGTTTCCGGACTGATTGCCGGAGAAACCTATCATTTTGCAGTATTTGAATATTCAAACGAAAGCAATGTACCCAACTATCTGATATCTACAGTTGGTCGCCTACATGTAAGAACAGCTGAATTACCGACACTCACCGTGATACCTTCCGCGATCAATTTTGGTTCTGTGAAAAGAGGAACCTCAGCCAAAAGAAGTTTTAATTTGTCGGGAAAATATTTGCAACCAACAGGAAGTGGCGAACTAAACATCATCGCATCACCCGATTTCCTGATTTCGACCCAGCAAAGCACTGGTTTCGGACAGGTAATTACACTGCCGATAACTTCTTCATCACTCAATCAGTTTGCTGTTTATGTGCAGTTTAATCCGACTGAACTGAAATCATATACACATTCCCTCACCATTACCGGCGGTTTGGCGCAAACAAGCGTTTCTTTGCTTGGAACAGGTTCTGATACAGATGCAAAGGTTTATTATATATCGCCGCAGGGAAATGATAATAACGAAGGAACCTACGATTCTCCCTGGTATAACCTGCAAAAGGCTGTCAATGCCATGGTTCCGGGCGATACAGTGATTTGTCGCGGTGGAATTTACTACCCAACCATGAAACAGGACGGCACTAAAACTACAGTGCGCCTCAATGCCAAAGGTTCAGCCGATAAATGGTTTACAATTAAGAACTATCCGGGAGAGTTTCCTGTATTGAATTTCCGTGATCAACCGAAAAAAGTAAGTGTGCGTGGCATTCAGTTGAATGGCAATTACTGGCATGTGTATGGTTTACATATTACCGAAGCAGGCGACAACGGGATGAAGATAGAGGGTAATTACAATCGCATCGAACGCTGTACTTTCAGTTATAATGATGACACCGGCCTCCAGCTCGGTTTTGGTCACGACTTTTCTGCAACCGGATTTGGTTCATCGAACGATGGAAGTTATTGTGCCTACAACGATATTATCGATTGCGATGCCTATCTTAATTGCGACTCCGATAATTTTGGTGCCGATGCCGATGGTTTTGCCTGCAAAATGCATAACGGTATTGGCAATCGCTTTATACGCTGCCGTGCATGGGACAATGCCGATGATGCCTGGGATATGTTTGAAACTGATTACGCAGTTTATTTGATTGAGTGCTGGGCATGGGGTTCGGGACGTGCTTCCAACTTCGGTTGGGTACAGGCTTCCGGCTCTTTTCAGGGCAATGGTAACGGCATCAAACTCGGAGGCAACGGAACCGGTGGAAACTCCAAAGGAATTCATGAAGTCTGGAACTGTGTTGCTTTCAACAACAATAAAACCGGCTCTGTGAAAGGCTTCGACCAGAACAGCCATGGTGGTGGCGAGAAAATTATCAATAGCTTAGCATTCGGTAACGGCTACGATTTTATGTTTGAACGTGTAGCACCCAACCGAACTTATCACAACAACGTATGCTTCGGAAATATCGAAATTGCCGCTGGAAGCAATGAAAGCAACAACGCAATGCTGTCAACTTCAACTCAGGCATGGTCAACAAACATTATCAGGGGATTCTCCATGTCCGATTATGTAAGCCTGACCGAAGTTGATGCCAAAGCTCCCCGAGGTGCCGATGGTTCGATGCCAAAACGATTTGCACGACTGAAACCTGGAAGCGTTCTCATTGACAAGGGTCTATCGCACAATATCCCATTTACCAACGAATTTCCATTCCTGGCACAACCGGTTTTTGGTGCAGCCCGCGATCTGGGACCGTATGAGTATGTGGGTGAAATTGTAGCTTCAGTCCCACAGATAATCATAAATAAAAATGCAAAACTCAATCTCGAAATACTTCCAAATCCATGTAAAAATGAAGCGGTGCTGAAGTTTAGTGCCGATTTTGCAGGTAAAGCAAAAATTGAAATTTACAACCTGAGCGGACAATTGATTAAAAATGCGATTAATATGAAGGTGGATGCCGGAATTGAATATTTTATTCCTGTGATGGTTGATGAACTGGAAATGGGTACTTACCTCTGTCGCATGCTGATTGAAAATCAATCGAAAACAGTCAGGTTGGTGGTAGTAAGATGATAGTTGTGACTTTATCGGTCCCGATAACAGATTGAATGTATTTAAATGAATTTTTAAATGAAAATGAAAGGAATTAAAATAGTTTTGCTCTTGTTGCTTTTCACTTTGCCGGTGTTGCAGGCCCGTCAGTTCTATCTTTCTCCGACAGGGAACGATAGCAACAACGGCCTCACTCCTGCAACGGCATGGAAAACACCTAATTACGCATTCAATACCTTAGTTGCCGGCGATACTTTGTGGGTTACCGGAGGAACATATGTTATTCCGGCATCCTCCGGCACCATCAAGTCAAGAAATGCCGGAACACAAAATGCTCCGATCAAAGTGCTGGCTATCAGGGGAGAAAAACCGGTGTTCGATTGTTCTGCTTTCCGCAACTGGGGAAACGAAAGTTCTACATTTCGTGGAATGGATTTGCGGCAATCGTGGTGGCACGTGCGAGGCATCAAAATATACCGTGCAGGTCATAACGGAATCATCGTAGCAGGCGAGAATATTATTGTGGAAGGATGTGTAATTGAAGAATGTGGCCACGATGGCATTGCTATAGGTGCCGGATCGGTGAATGCTCTGATATTGAACTGTGACTCGTACCGCAATGCTGAAATCAGCGGTAAAGGAGAAAATGGCGATGGTTTTGCTGCTAAGGAAGGTCGGGGTACCGTGTTCCGTGGCTGTCGTGCCTGGGAAAATGTGGATGATGGTTGGGATGTGTATGGCGGAGGTCATTCGGTGCTGATAGATTCGTGTTGGGCATTCGGCAACGGAGTTAATTACTGGCCCGAACTCATCACCGGTTTTCAGGGCGATGGCAATGGATTCAAACTCGGAGGCGGTGGAGGTGTAACAGGCAATGCTCCCAATGTGGTACTACATAGTTTTGCTTTTGATAATGTGAACAAAGGTTTCGACCAAAACCACAATGCCTGGGGAGTAACCTGTATTAACTGTACAGGCTACAATAACCGTGGTATGGGTAATTTTGCTTTCCAGGGTGCGCCCACCGAAGGTAAACATACGATGATCAACAATCTTTCGTATGCAGGTACCGGACAGAATATTGCGGCAGGAAGCATCGAAACAACCAATAGTTGGAATCTGGGTATCAGTTTTCGCGATGATATGTTTGAAAGTCTGAATACTGCCCATGCACGACTTGAGCGCGATGATGATTACAGGCTAACTGATCCCCGCATTACCAATCTTTTCAAACTGAAAGCAGGTAACCCTGCCATCGATCAGGGAACTGTACAAACTTTTATAAGGTTGAAACCATATTATGCCATTCCTTATTCCGGAGGTAAACCCGATTTGGGAGCCCGCGAATTTGATCAGGGTAGCTGGGTATATCCCGAGCCGGATGAAAAAGAACCTGACAATGG
>CAYGJI010000022.1:13625-20704 GCA_964350125.1 uncultured Paludibacter sp.
CAATGGCGGTGGCAATCCGGGTGAACGCCCAGCCGGTGTGAAACAGATGATTGTTGATGTTCCGACTCAGTTTACAGTCACTTCGGGAGGAGGAACTTCTGCAGTATGGGGTCCGTTTACCCTTTCTTCAGCCGAATCGGCTGTGTTCGACATGCAGGCGGTTGGTTCCTCCATTGGGGCGGTAGTAATACAATTTTCAAAAGATAATTCCATTTGGGAGCAGGTTGGAACTCAAGCCAAAAACGGAAGTACAAGCTGGGTGAATGGCAAGGTGATAGATCTAAGTGCCGTAACAGCTCCCTGGGGTCCGGCAATTTATATCCGCTTCCTAAATAATACCAGTCGCAGTGTGAATATCCGTAACCTGAAAATTACTGCAAGTATTTATGAATTGTTGAGTAGTATAAGTAATTTACAATATGATTCAGAAATTGTTGCTGTGAAATACTATAATTTGCAGGGACAGGAAATCCGGACTGATTTCAGGGGATTGGTTCTCAGAAAGAAAATCCATGTTGATAATAGTGTCAAAACAGATAAGGTTTTTTTAATAAACAATGAACGTTAACCATAAAATACACATAAAAAAGGGGTTTGTTAGTCAGAAATATCGCTTAGCTGTTCCCTGATTCTTCCAGCCCTACTTTTTATGTTTCAAAAAGAAAATAAATATGAAAAATGTAGTTATTCTCATTATTATTGCAATTGTGCTGACAGTCAATGTGTTTGCGCAAAGTTTAACCCATGTCATAGGTCGCCCAACCGGTTTTGCATCCATGAACGGTGGTACCACAGGTGGCGAAGGAGGCCCGATAGTAACCGTTACCAATGAGGCAGAGCTGAAAGCGGCCGTCGATGGTGTGAACACCCCGGTCATCATCCTTGTAAGAGGAACTATCAATGTAGGAGGTGAATTATCGGCCCGTGGCAATAAAACCATTGTCGGACTGGGCACCGATGCCCGCATTGCCGGTGGTGGTTTTGCGTGGAATACTAAAAGTAATGTAATAATTCAGAATATCACTTTTGAGGATGCTTCCGATGATTTGATTAAAATCAACAACAAAAGTAAAAATTTCTGGATCGATCACTGTACTTTCAGTGATGGAGCCGGTACCAATGCAGGCTCACACGATGGTATGCTCGATATCACACGTGGCAGCGAGTTTATAACAGTGTCGTACTGCCGTTTTTTCAATCACGATAAAAACATTCTGATTGGCCACAGCGATGGTGAAACAGGCGATGTGATTATGAAAGTGACGCTTAACCATAACTGGTTCGATGGCACCGTGCAACGTAATCCACGTGTTCGTTATGCCACCGTGCATCTGTACAACAATTATCATGTTAATAATCGCATTTATGGAGTTGCTTCCGCATGCAATGCGAAAGTGCTGGTAGAGAATTCTTATTTCAAAGATACGCCTATCCCGCTCCAGGTAGGTGTTCCCGGGTTTTCACCTGCAGGTTTTCTGGTTCAGAGGGGTTGTTATTTCGAAAACTGCGGTACTCCGCAATTAAAAGAGTTTGATACAACCGGACTGATTCCCTACGAATATACACTCGACAATGTGATGTATGTGCCCTGCATTGCTTTAACTTATGCCGGAGCAGCCAAACCACATAAAACAGCCGCAAATTTTAGTTGTGTGGCTGTCATTCCCGGAGGTCAAACTTCAACTGATTTTGTAAAAGATGCCATTTCGGAAATGAGTTTCAAACAGGGTATGCTGGTTTTTAAACATGGAAAAACATCTCCTGCTGAAATCCGTATCATGAACATCGATGGCCGAACCCTCGATATTCCATTCCGGGGATGGGTGGAAGCAGGTGTCGAAAATAGGTTGCCCCTTAGATTCGACCATCTGAGCCCGGGCATGTATGTAATTCAGATGACTACCAATGAAGGTGTAACTTCACTGAAGATAGTGCGATGAAGCTATTAATGATTGTAACATTCATATTGTGCAATATGTCGCTGTCGGCGGTGAATTATTATGTTTCACCGACCGGAAGCGATGCCAATCCCGGCACATTACAATCGCCGCGGTTTAATATTGCCTCACTGGTGAATATTGTGAACCCGGGCGACACTATTTTTGTGTTACCGGGCGTGTATAATTACAATGCTACGACCCGAATTACCAGAGCCGGAACTGCCGCCAACAGAATCTGTATCTTCGGTACGGGTTATAGTACTGCTGCCGAACGTCCGCGGCTCAATTACAGTGCTCAGGGCCCGGGCGATTCGAACCGTGCTTTTCTATTGGAAGCTGGCGCCAATTACTGGCATTTCAAGGGTTTAATCATTCAGGAGGCAGGCGACAACGGTATAAAGATTGAAAGCAATTGGAACATTATTGAGTTTTGCGATTTTGATGGATGTTACGATAGTGGTATCCAAATAGGTCTTGCCAAAAACTCCGGTGCAAATAACGGAACCTGTGCTTACAATTACATACTCAACTGTGATTCTTACAATAACTGCGATTCGCACAAAAGTGGGGGCAATGCCGATGGCTTTGCAGCGAAACTTTTTTGCGGTCCGGGTAATATATTCGAAAACTGCCGGGCATGGAACAATTCAGACGATGGCTGGGATATGTATTCGAATACTTTCGGAGTATTGATGCTGAATTGCCGGACCTGGCACAATGGTGATAGAAACACCCTTCGGGGTGGCAAATACGGCAATGGCAATGGATTCAAAATGGGTGGCAACAGCACTTACTCACGGGGTACCAATATTGCTGTTGGTTGCATTGGGTTCGATTTGTATTATGTAGGTGGGGGAGGTAAAGTATTCGACCAAAACGATAATCAGGACCCGCAGGTAATGCTTAATTGCGTGGCTTTCGACAATATCAAGGGTTTTTCGATGGCCAGCGGTAGCAGCGGGCATACCATCAAAAACTGCATCGGCTTTAAATCACGCGATAAAATCATCAGTGATCAAACGCAGAATATCACGCAAAATAACAGTTGGCAATTTGGTTCGAATACCAGCGATAAGCAAAATGGTGGTATAGGCAACTACGACGATTTTGTGATCGATTTATCCAACAACAACATTGCCATGCAACTTGCCTCGGTGCAACGTAATGTGGATGGTTCAATACCTGACAACGGTTTTTGCAGGTTGAAACCCGCTTCTGATTGTATTGATAAGGGTCAGGTGGTTTCCTTTACTTTTTTAGGAATAAAATATGATATTCCCTACTTTGGGGCGGCCCCGGATTTGGGTGCTTTTGAATTCAATCCTTCAACATCTGTAATTAATCCCCGTCAGTTTAACTTCAGTGCATTGAAAGTGTCGGGTACGGCCATAGCTGATATAAGTAGTATTAGTTTTCAGTTGGAAAAACCTGCTGTAATCAGTCTGGAAATCATCGACATGAACGGGCGAATTGTGATGAAATGTGTTGATAACCAATTGTTACCGGCGGGCGATAATTATCATATAGCGTATCTTGGTAATCTCCCGCAGGGAAATTATATAGCGAGATTAAGCCATGATAAAAATACCATGCAAACCATCAAATTCACACGCTAAATGAAAAAATTGTTATTTTGCTTATCTCTTTTTCCCATGTTAGTGGTCCATGCCAATTTGATTATTCAGGCAGAAAACGGAACATTTGATGGTAGAACCGATACACAGCACGCAGGTTACACAGGAAGTAGCTTTGTTGATTTCACTAACAGAGCAGGCAGTTTCCTTCAGCTGGAGTTCAGTCTGGCTGAAGCCATGCCAACAGCAACGGTACTTGTGCGCTGGGCCAATGGTAAAAACGACGGCAGGGCAATGAGTTTTACTGTCAATGGTGTGCTTCAGGTTACCTCACAGGATTTTGGTTTTTCGGGAGCATTCACAACCTGGGTCGAAACACCGATTGTGCTTAGCCTGCGCAAAGGAACCAACCGCCTATTACTGACCTCTCTCACGGCCAATGGCGGACCAAACATGGATAGAATTACCATTGTGGGTGCTTCAGAAGGGCTAAAGGAATTTGCTTTAAATATAAGCGTAAAAGGGAAAGGGAAGGTAGTAAAAAACCCTGATGCACCCTTTTATCCCGATGGCACAACAGTGCTTTTGCAGGCCGTTCCCGATGCCGCATTTCAATCATCTTTTGTAGGCTGGAGTGGCGATATTAGCAGCTCTGATGCAAATACATCCCTGTTAATTAACGGGATTAAAAATGTGACGGCGACCTTTAAGTCGGCGGTTTACAGTACGTTTTACTGCGCCCCTCCCGAAAAAGGTGGAAACGACCAGAATCCGGGAACAAAGGAAGCTCCTTTTTTTAATGTCAGTAAGGCAGTTTCGATGATGGAGCCCGGAGATACCCTGTATTTGCGGGGAGGTACTTATCGCTATACAGCAACCATATTCCTCACCCAAAAAGGAAGTCCACTCGAATATTTCAACATTTTTAATTATCCCGGTGAGAAACCGGTACTCAATTTCTATGATATTTTCAGTTCCTATACCGGTTTAAGTTCTGCAGCGAGAGGTGAAGCGCGCGGCTTTAAAATCACCGGCGATTTTTATCATCTGAAGGGTTTAGAGATTTGTCAGGCTCCCGACAACGGAATAAAAATCGAAGGTAACAATAATATCTGCGAATTGCTTGTTCTACACCACAACGGCGATTCAGGTATCCAGATTGGTTTAGCCAAGGACTCGCCCGATGCAGCCGATAAAGTTGCTAATAATCTGATAAAGAACTGCGATTCGTATCGCAATCTCGACTGGGGAACGGGTTACGAGAATGCCGATGGATTTGCATGCAAACTTTCTCCGGGTGCCAATAACCGCTTCGTGGGTTGTCGTGCATGGGAAAATGCCGACGATGGATGGGATTTCTACATGACTCATTTTACCATTTACGTGGATTCGTGCTGGACGTTCGGTAATGGTAATCCTGCCCTCGCAACCAAAAATGACCTTGATTGGGAATATGCCCAAAAAAACACCCTGCCTTCGGGTTGGGCTGGCGACGGCAATGGTTTTAAACTCGGTGGCGACGATTGGGCAGCCAAGCATGTGGTTCGCAATTGCATTGCTTTCGATGGTTACGTGACCGGTGCCGGGTTCAGCGAAAATAACAATGCCGACAGCCTGTTCCTGTTCAATTGTGTGTCGTGGCAGGGAATGAAAAACTTCCGCATCAGGGCATATCCCAGCGACCTGCGCAATTGTATCAGTTTCGATGCCAAAGTAGGTGGCGAAGGACAAATGTTCGATTTGGCAGCGGGAACTACACAGGTGTATAATTCATGGAATAGCATTAACGGCGCTTTTCCTCTTGTACCACACAAGGATCAGCAGGGTAGAATCTTCGATCAAAAATCCATCTACAACCAGTTTGTTAGCACTTCCAAAGAAGATTTTCTGGCCCCGCGTGAGGCTGATGGCAGTTTGCCCCGCAACGGTTTCGGCCGCCTGAGGGAGAATTCCATTTTTATTGATAAAGGCACCAGCGTGGTCAGGGGCATCAACCCCCTTAGCTGGAAACAAATCGACATACATCTGGCAGGTTTTTATGGAACTTCCCCCGATTTGGGAGCGTTTGAATATGTACCTGCTTCTGTAAGTAGTATTCAGCCTGTTGCTAATACATCGCAGAATATGCAGGTATATCCAAATCCGTTTATTGGCGCAACCACCATCGATATCGAAGCTTTTGCTTCCGGTGAAGCCACTTTATACATCACCGACATTGCAGGTAAAATTATTTACAGCAAAACACTGAAAAATCTCATTCCCGGAGAGAAAAGAACGGTCAGAATCGATGAATTAAAAGAGTCCGGTGTGTATCAGGCTGTGCTACTCAATGGAAATCAACGAATTACAACCAAATTAATGCGTGTCAATCCATGAAAAAACTATTTCAAATACTCCTGTTACTCCTGATTAACTCTACTTTAAATGCAAAGCAGTATTTTATTGCTCCCGGAGGTAACGATGCTTCTCCCGGAACGCTTGAACAACCTTTTGCTACTTTTCAGCAAGCTCATAATACTGCACAGCCCGGCGATACCATTTGGGTGAGGGGAGGGGTGCATCAGGTCGGTACAATTTGGACAATTTCCAAAACCGGACAGCTCAATGCTTATTATAATTTGTGGGGCTACCGACCCGATATTGAAAGAGGCGATTCGGTAATATTAAATGTTTCAGCAGCCAATGGCATTCGTATTCAGCAGGTTGCCCGCTTCTGGCATATCCGCGATTTGATTATTCAAAACTCATCCGACAACGGAATGCGGATAGAAGGAAGTTACAACATTATCGAACGTTGTGTTTTTCGCTATAATGCTGACAGCGGGCTCACCATTCAGCAGTCGAATGGAACTATGCCCAACGACGGCACTATCGCAGCTTTCAATTTGGTGCTCAATTGCGACTCGTATTTCAACGACCAAGATGTGAGTAATGCTGATGGTTTTGCATGCAAACTATCGCCCGGCGCAGGAAATGTGTTTCGGGGTTGCCGGGCATGGGCTAACGGAGACGACGGCTGGGATTTCTATTATTCACGCTTTCAAATTATCGTCGAAGACTGCTGGACTTTCAGTAACGGTATCAAAGGAGGAAACGGAAACGGTTTTAAATCGAACGGAAGTCCAAGCAGCAGTTCCACACCAAGAACGCAGGCACCACATGTGTATATCCGTTGCATTGCCTTCGATCATAAATACAAGGCAGGTTCGAACAACAAAGGTTTCGATCAGAATCATAACGAAGGCAATGTGACCATGATAAATTGCTTAGCCTTTGATAATGAGAAAAATTATGCTTATTACAAAGATACGCAAAACAACAAAAATCATGTATTGCGAAATTGCGTGGGTTTCGAACCATACAGCGAAGTACTCGCACGTACACTACTGCCCGGCGAAGTTATTAATAGCGGAACCAGGGATGAAATCAGTTATGTTGCTTCCAATACCTGGTTTGGTAATACCATCGATGCTGTTTTCAACTCCTGGAATCTGAGTCAGTCGAACCCGGGCTGGAATCCATCACGTGCCGATTATGAATCACTCTCAATGACCGATGCCAAAGC
>CAYGJI010000022.1:20804-27033 GCA_964350125.1 uncultured Paludibacter sp.
AATCAGGCTCCTGTGGTTAGCATGATGCTGCCAGTGGAAAACGCAGCATATAAAACGAATGAGCTTATTTCAGTGTCGGCATTGGCTGAAGATTATGATGGCAGCATAGCCAGGGTAGAGTTTTATGCCAACGACCAATTAATCGCTAAAGCACTTGTTGCACCCTGGGAAGTTCAGTGGACGCCCACGATAGCCGGCGATTACAGGCTTACAGCCAAAGCATTCGATCAGGAAGGTGCTTCAGCAATATCCGATGCAATAATAGTAAAGATTATCAATCAATCAGGTAGTATTGCCGGGCCTAAAAAGAAAATTTTGCATCTCCCGGGAACTTCCTTTACCGACCTGATTCAGCAGAAGAGTTGGACAACGCTCAATACCACTTCTGTTTCATCTGGAAAGATCAGACTTTCTTTCAGCAGTGGCAGGGGTGGAACGCTCATTTCTCCGGCTATTCCGATGAGGCAGTTTCTGCCCGATTCGCTCACAATGACATTTGCCAGTTCAGGCGGTGGAAACCGCAATTTGAATATTTATGTGTCGTCGGATGGTGGTTCCAGCTACAGCCCTGCACACGTACAACCGGGAGCTGCCAATGGAGTTGCTGTACCAGTGAAGTTCCCGCTTTCAGATAAAGTGAGCGGAGAAGGAGATTTCGTGCTGAAATTAGAAGCTGCCAATACCATCGAACTATGGAATGTAGAAGTGTCGGCATACGAAAAAATAAAATCAGATATTTTACCAACGCGTATGATAATCAATAATATCCGGTGCATGCCAGCGGTTACTACGGGTTTTTTGGTGTTAAGCATGGAATTGCAGGAATCAGTAGCTGTAGCGATTGACTTATATACCCTGCAGGGACAAAAAGTCACACAAATTGAGTCGCAAACATTCCCTGCCGGCCCAAATCGAATCATTGCTGATATAAGCATGAATCCGGCCGGAATGTACTTAGTACGATTTAGCGCCGGACTAGAAGCGATAACATTTAAAGTGGTGAAAAATTGAAGCTTATGACTCCCAAAGTGAGTCTTGCCTTCTTACTGTTAATATTGTTCTGTTTTGCAATGATTAGCTCAGCCAATACCGTCAAAGTGGAGTCAAAAGTGACATTCATAGGAGATTGTTTAATGCTTATCGTAACAGCAATAAAAATAACATCATTTTTTAATTCTTGTCAAAGATTGTGATGAAAGTATTCTGTTGATTCAGAAATAATTAACTTTGTAAATAATTTTTATATAAATACCGCAATGAAAAAAATCCTTTTTTTCGCTTTACTCGCAACCTTCGTAATGCAGGCAGGTGCTGCAACATTTCGTCCGGATTCACTGTACTCGAAGTGGATTATCGACTCCAGGATGGGTGATTTCAGAAACAAAACAGTAACCAGCAGTTTTCTGACTCCTACCACAAAACGGAGTGTAATCTGGGATTATGTGCCCGGTTTGGTGGCCAAGGCAATCATCAAGGCTTGGGAACAATACAAACATGAGCCATGGAGCCAGTATTACTTCACAGGCATTCAGGATTATGCCGATAACGTGTCAATGCATCTGGGCGAAAGCAATATCGATGACCTGAACGCCGGGAAAATCTTTTTCGAACTATACCGTGGTGCGTTGGATAAGGGACAAAACTCAAAGGCTTCTACTTATAAAACCAAGGCTACCGAGTTGCGTAACAGGCTGAAATCCAATCACAATCGCATCAGGGCACCGCTTCCGGGTGCAGGTGGTTTCTGGCATAAACTCCAGTATGTCAACCAAATGTGGCTCGATGGCCTTTATATGGGGCCGGCACTGTATGCCGAATGGCAGGCTAACTTCGGACAGGAGCTGGGTGAGGCCGATAACCTCGCATCATGGAATGATATTGTTTTACAGTTCGATACAGTATTCAAATATACCTGGGATCCACAAAAAAAACTAAACTACCATGCCTGGGCTGCCGAACCACTCAATACTGCTTCAAGATTCTGGGCCAACCCAGTGACCGGTAGATCACTCGAATTCTGGGGCAGGGGAGTAGGATGGTTTTTTGCAGCCTTAGTCGATGTGCTTGAGTATATTCCTGAAACGCATCCGGGTAGAGCCAAACTGGTTAATTACACCAATTTAGTAGCCGACGGACTAAAACTGCGTCAGGATGCTGCAACAGGTTGCTGGTACCAATTGCTGCAATACGACAATAAACTCAAAGGTTCACCATGCAATATCCCCAATTATCTCGAATCTTCAGCTACTGCCATGTTTACCTATGCTTATTACAAGGGAATGCGACTCGGGGTGCTCGATAAAGCAGTGTATGGACCTGTGGCCGAAAAGGCTTACAAAGGATTTATTGAAAACTTTGTGGTAGAAGAAGGAAACGGCAAAATAAAACTCATACAGAGTTGCGAATCAGCCGGACTAAGCGGAACGCGTAAGGGTGATGCCAATTACTATCTCTGTGGTTCAGATGTGGCTATCCATAATAATACCGAAGGCAAGGTGCTCGGTCCATTCATCATGGCAAGCCTGGAGTATGAGTTGACCAAAAAGGCAACAACCATCAATCGCCCCCGCTTTACCTGCGAATATCAGGTGAATTCTGACAATCTCCGGTTAACGGTTGAATCAGCAGAAAGCAACCTCGATAGCGTAATGGTACACAATATGCGTGGTCAGCAAATAGCCGGACTGAAACTCAACAAACATCAACAGGTGACCGTTGATGTACCGGAAAAAGGCATTTATCTGGTTACCATCAACCATCAGACACAGTTAAAACAACCGGTTTTCTAAATGTCAATTTGCACCCGCTAAAGTGTCAGAATTTACACATTGATTAAAAATGACTTTCATATATTTGCAGGGATGATTTTTTTCATCCCTGTTTTTATTTAGAAAGAATTAATTAAAAAACCATTATTTAAATTTGATGTTATGAGAAAGACTTTTACAAGAATGATGACTGTTGTCATGTTGCTATTAATGAGTGCATGGAGTGTCAGCGCACAAACCCCAACATTTGTTTGGGATAGAACTGAAATTGTTTCATGGGCGAATGCATCAGCAGCCAGTATTATTAAAGAGGCTAATGGTGTTATACTTGAACAAATTGGAACTGCTGGTGTAACTTCAAGTGGTGGTTATATCGATGTAAATAACTCAAATGCCAATCTGGTGTTAAATGCAACAGGAAATGATGCGGTTACAATTACGTCTACCAATTCAATCACTATGATTAAAATGACTTATAGTGCAAATGGTGCAACCGCTACAACAAACCCATACATAGGATTCCATTCCGCTCCATCTGCAATGGGTAGTGCTAATGCAATTGTATCCAGTTGTTTAATGGATGCAACTGGTGTAACAGGAACAACCGGAGTTGAGAAAACATATGTGCCAACATCAGGAAATAAATTTGCCATCTTTGTTAGGGGAAGGGCTTGTGATGCAACATCAGCTAATACAAGTACATTCAGAATTATGCGTATTGAAGTTTTTACTGCTCCTTCCGGCCCTACTGTTGCCAGAACCTCCGGATCCAACCCTGCTTCCGCCATGGAAACCCTGGCCATGACTCCGGTGGTTTATACATACTCGAACGTGGCCGACGATGCCAATGTTTTGGCCGACTGGTTTACCGATAATACTTATACATCTACTACTACTGCACCTGCTGGTTTAGCCATTGCAAAGAACACCACAGCCAAAACCGTAACCGTAAGCGGAACTCCAACCACTGCAGGAATCTACTACTACAAAGTTTCAGTAAACGAAACCGGCGGTAATTCCATCGAAGGTGTGGTAAATGTAAGCGCTTATGTAACTCCGGCACCTCAAATTACACTCACAACCGGCAATAATAATCAATTCCCCAAAAAGGAAACAGCCATTGCCAATATCGTTTATACCCTTGCCCATGCAACCGGGGCTAATACTGCCGGTTTACCTGCCGGATTAGCAGGTGTTTACGACAATGGCACCTACACCATTTCCGGAACTGTTTCTGCCGAAGCTGCAACCGGTGTTTATAACTACACGGTGACTGCCACTCCGCTGGCCGGATATTCTGGCGCTGATATTACTGCAACCGGTAAAATTGCGGTAAAATCGCCCACTGCTATTCAGATTTGCTATCTTGTGGCTGGTACAGCTCCTTCTGCCAATGATACAAAACTGTATCCGATGTTGCTCGATCATCCCGATTATATTGTGAACCTGCGTACTGCTGCCGCTACTGCTCCTGCTGCATCGGTATATGATCTATTTGATCTGATTATCCTGAATGAGATTGTGGGCGGAACCAATGCGGAAGCTTTAGCCCTCAGAAATGTAAATAAACCCATTCTGAGTCTCAAAGCTTATACTTATACTTCAGGCCGCTGGGGTTGGGGAACACCCGATAATGGCTTGTCAGCGAATAGTGTAATTACAGCCAGACAGCCCGCGCATCCGATTTTCAACGGTATAACGCTCAGCGCCGGAACTTTATCATTGGTTGATAATGCATCAGGCAATACGGTTCAGGTTGCTGATGTGACCAGTCTGCCAGGAAGAAGTATTGTAGTTGCAAGTGCTCCTAAAGCTACTACAGGTATCATGGCCGTTGCGGTTCACGATGTGCCTGCCGCTGTGCGTGGTGTTGCCAATGCAAAATACATCCTTATCCCTATTGCAGATCTCAACTACCACCGCATGAATGCCAATGCACTGGCCTTGATAAATAATGCCATCAACTACCTCATCTACGGTGTTCAGTATCAGGCCCCGAGCCTTGAGATTGCTACAATGACCCATGTGGGTAAAAACGGACAAATCAATCATACCGAAGGAACAGTATACATTCCGGTGTATGTCGGAACTGACCTGACTGCAGTTGTACCTGAAATTACTTTAGCCGGTGTTGGTACTTCAGTGTCACCCACAACTGCTCAGAATTTCAGTAATTCCAAAGCTACTCCGCTGGTTTACACGGTATCGGATATGATCAGCACCAAACAGTATGCGGTAACCATCGAAGAAAGTACCAGTGCTGTGAATGAAGTTAACGCTGTAGGTTTTGTGTTCGACGGACGTACACTCCGCAATGTAAATCGCGAACTGATTCGTGTATATGATACCACCGGACGACTGAGGGCTAACTCGTTGAATGACATTGATGTAAGTCAGTTTGGGCAGGGAATATACATCATCCGCAGCGATAATAAAGTGATGAAAATTGCTCTCACGCTTTAAATTCTTTGTTTTTTTTTGATTGATAATTAGTTGATAAAATGCCGGGTCAAGCACTGTCTGACCCGGCTTTTTTATATCTTTGCGGCACAATTCAAATCACATTAATTCTGATTAGACTTTTAGCGATATGTTTTTATGAGTTTTACACATGCTTTCCGGCTATTTGCTGTTCTTTTGTTACTGATACTGTTGCCTTCAACGGCGCTCGCAAACACTCCTTTGGATGAAGAAGAACTTCACGAACTTACCCTGTACGTAATCCCAACCATGCACCCACTCGACTGGTCGTCGCCGGCCTCGCTGTATAGAACCATGCTGAGAAATTACATCAAAACCTTCTTTCTGGCCGATAACTATATGCTCGGACATTTGGCCGTGCGACTAAATACTCCCTTGCTTGAAAAGCCGCAGCTCGTGGCCATGACTTCCGGCGATAAATATGAGAAACTTGAACTTATCATTAATCAAAAAATCGGATTTGGTATTCTTGGTGCCGTCTGGAAAGGCCGTCTCGAAACAGAAAAGGAGCTGAACCACATGCTTCAAGTGTATGCCAAAAGAAATAAGCTGGCTTTTCTGAAATACAGGCTGAATGAAGCCGGAATGCAGCGGATACTTCACTTTATCGAACAATTTTCCGCCAAACCCAATGGTGTTTATTCCCCTTCCTCTTTTTACGGTGGCACTTTCTGGCCGTTATATCACAACGAAGGCTCGGGTTGCTCCAATTTTGGTGTGGCCATGCTTCAGCTTGCCGGGCTGATTGACGAGGAAGTGATGAGTTGGGAAATGAAGCGAAAAGTACCCATGGAAATCATCGGCGGAGTGTTTAATAAAGGGAAAAGAGTGAAGTTTTCATCCATACTGAAAACCGATAAGTGGGCCGAGCAGGGTGAGGCCAATATCGACTGGATTGAGTATCTGGTGTTCGAACCAAGCCTGATGTTCGACTGGGTTGTCGCCAATCATGCTAAAAACCGAGACGACTATCGACCAGT
>CAYGJI010000022.1:27133-33751 GCA_964350125.1 uncultured Paludibacter sp.
ATTCTTTTCGTATTTTTTGCCCTGATCTCATGGGTGGGATTTTCCCAGATTATCGTTACTAATCCTGCAATTATAACCAAGGATTATACTGGTGAAATTGAAGTGATTTATGATGCCTCGCTTGGAACCGCAGGCCTGAAGGACTACACAGGTACCGACGGTGTGTTTGCACATACCGGAGTGATTACCAACGCCAGCGCCAGTGATACTGATTGGAAACATGCTCCTGTTTGGGGCGACAATGCACCCAAATACAGGCTTACTTCACTCGGGAATAATAAGTGGAAACTGCTTATTACACCCAACATGGCTGGTTATTACGGATTTGCAACGGGTACTTTTGCGCGCAAACTGGCTTTTGTGTTTCGCAATGGATTAAGAACCAGAGAAGGAAAGGATACCGGAGGTAGGGATATTTTTGTAACTGTATTCGATGCCGGACTGAATGTGGTTTTTACGAATCCTACAGTGAATCAATCGGTTACTTCAGGTACCGCCATGCAAATCAGCCTGACTTCATCCCTGGCGTCCGACATGGCGCTCAGCGTTAACAATGTACAGGTAGCTTCGGTGAGCAATGCAACAACACTTTCGCATAGCTACAATTTTGCAACTGCCGATGATTACATGCTCATCGCTTCAGCAACTGCCGGTGGAGTTACTGTTTACGATACTGCATATGTCAATGTGCCAACACCGGTAGTGAATCAACCACGCCCGGCCGGTGCCAAAAATGGTATCAATTACAACAGCAATACTTCTGTTACTTTAGTGCTGCATGCACCAAACAAAAACAATGTGTTTGCTATCGGCGATTTTAACGACTGGAACCAACTCAATGCGTATCAGTTGAAGCGCGATGGTGAGTTCTGGTGGATTACGCTCGATAATCTCACATCGGGTAAACTGTATGGTTTTCAGTACCTTGTTGATGGCACCCTGCGCGTGAGCGATCCTTATACCGAACTGGTGCTCGACCCTTGGAACGACCCCTGGATTAACCAGCATTTTCTCCGTTTCCCCAATTTGAAACCCTATCCAACAGGTAAAACAGAAGGTTTGGTAGCCACTTTCCAAACTACGAAAACGCCATACAACTGGGAAGTGCCTAATTTCGTTATGCCCAACCGCGAGAATATGGTCATTTACGAAATGCTGCTCCGCGATTTTACCGTCGAAAAATCGCTCGAAGCTGCCATCGGACGACTCGACTATCTGAAAAACCTCGGTATCACTGCGGTTCAGCTCATGCCTATCCAGGAGTTTGATGGGAATGAAAGCTGGGGCTATAACCCCAACCATTTTTTTGCGCCTGATAAAGCCTATGGAACCCCCGAAATGTACAAAAGGTTCATCGATGAATGTCATAAACGAGGCATGGCTGTAATTGTCGACGTGGTGTTTAATCATGCTACCGGAGTTAATCCAATGGCTGCTTTATACTGGAATGCACCTGTCAGTCAAACTGCCGCCAATAACCCGTGGTTTAATGTAACTGCACCTCATCCATACAGTGTATTCCACGACTACAATCATGAATATAAGCCTACAAGAGATTATTTCAAACAGGTACTGCAATATTGGATTCAGGAGTATAAAGTGGATGGTTATCGCCTCGACCTGACTAAAGGTTTCACACAAAGACAATCTACTGAGGCAACTGCTTCCAATTACGATCAGTCGCGCATCGATATTCTGACCGAATACTACAATGCTACCAAAGAAGTAAAGCCGGATGTGATGTTTATTCTTGAGCATTTTTGCAATTTTGATGAAGAACTTGAATTAGCTAACCGTGGTATGTACCTCTGGCGCAATGCCAACAACGCCTTTTCACAAGCGGCCATGGGTTTCCAGTCGAGCAGCGATTTTGGCGGACTCAACTCGTCTCCACGTCGCTGGGTGGGTTATTCCGAAAGCCACGACGAAGAGCGTAATTTCTTTAAAGCCAGATCTTTTGGAGCCGGTAGAGTGTTATCCGACTCGGTCTATCGAATAAGCCGAGTGCCACTCAATGTGGCATTTACCACCTTCATGCCCGGCCCCAAAATGCTCTGGCAGTTCCAGGAAATGGGATTCGATTATTCGATTAATTCATTAGGCGGCCGCACCAGCAATAAACCATCGGCCTGGGGTTGGCTCGATCTGCCACACCGCAAAGCTGCCTACGATGCTTCCTCAAAGATCATTTCACTTCGCAGGATGTTCCCTGCTGCATTTACACAAGGTAATTATCAGATGAATGTTGGTTCTTCAGATTGGGACAATGGCCGCAGAATTGCACTCACACACAGCGATTTGAATTTGCTGGTTCTCGGAAATTTCAAAGCGGATGCTTCTGCTACAGCTTTCCCTAATTTTCCCAAAACAGGCATGTGGTACAATGTGCTAACAGGAGCTGAATATTTTGTTGGGTTCAACAATAATCCGATTACCTTATCTGCAGGAGAATTGCTGATTTTTGCCGACCGTCGTATCAATTTCAATACCTCAGTAGATGAAGTGATTGACAATAACCGCTTGCAGGTGATATACCCAACCAGGACTTCAGGCAAGGTATATATCACCGATAGCAGCTGGCAACATGAGGTCGTGGTATTCAATGTAAACGGACAGGCACTCAGCACACAGCGCAATGTGTCGGAAATTGACCTTTCGGCCTATCAGCCGGGTGTTTATCTGATTCGTTTGAGCTCTCCTGAGGGAAGTGTTACCGCAAGGGTTGTGAAGGAATAAGTCAAAATCTTCTCAGTATTATTCAAAATCCCGATCAACCGTTCCTCCAACAGGGGAACGGTTTTTCTTTGAATTCATCATCATGATACCATTAAACCTTGCCATACCTGTATTAAAAGTAAGTATAACGGATAAAAATGCAGCCGGCCAGATAATGATAATTTTCCTGGAATTATTTCCTCCTGATTTCCTCCAAAGCTCGCAATACCGTTACATCCTCCTGAAATAGAATAGGATAGAAACCATCGTCGCCTAATATATTGCGGGAGATGTAGGCTTTTATCCTGTTGAGCATCAGTTTTTCCGATTTCGCAATTTCAGCAGGTACAGCCCTGATTCCCTTGTTTTCGGTGTATGCTACAAACTGATTTTTCAGATCCTGTGTATCTAAATGTTTCTGCAATTTTTTCCAGTCTTTGTACTGCTTCAGTTTTTCTCTGTGTTTATCGATGTAAAAAAATGAAAATTGATACAGGTGCGCGAAATTATTCACTTGATTAAACCACGGAGTGTATGCCATTGTGTCTCTGGGAACAAAAATGTCGGGCATGATGCCACCGCCACCATACACTGTTCGTCCCGATTTTGTTTTGTAAGTAACCGTGTCGTTAAGCTGAATGCTGTCTTTGTTATCAAATTCCCCATGAATAAAGCGGTTCCAGATATCCTGATTGTATTCATCGCTTTTGCCGCGAATGTAGGGTCGCTGAATGCTGCGGCCCGAAGGGGTGTAATAGCGGGCAACAGTCAGTCTGATTGCAGAACCATCGGACAAGAGTCGTTGTTGCTGCACCAGACCCTTACCAAACGAACGACGACCAATCACAAGCCCGCGGTCGTTATCCTGTATGGCGCCGGCAAAAATCTCACTGGCAGATGCCGAAAACTCATCAATCAGAATAACAACCGGATTATTAATGCAACTACCTGTGCCATCGGAATGTGATTCTGAACGTGGATAAGATTTTCCTTCTGTATATACAATCAGCTGTTTGGCCGGTAAAAATTCATTAATCATAGAAATGGCTCTATCGAGGTAACCACCGCTGTTTTCACGCAGGTCGATGATGTATTTCTTCGCTCCATCATTGCGTAAACGGGCAATGGCAGTTAAAAATTCGTTATAAGTGTTTTCACCGAATTTATTCACTTTGATAAAACCAATGCCTGGCTCAATCATATAACCAATATCGATGGAGTTTACCGGAATATGACCTCGTGTGATGGTGTATTTCAGCAATTCTCTGGTGTTTTGTCGTTTCACCGTAAGCTTCACCTTGGTGTCGATAGGACCGCGCAGTGTATTAAGCACCTTTTCGTTATTCACGCCTTTGCCATGAAACACAGAATCATCGACCATAATAATGCGGTCACCTGCCTGAAGGCCCACTTTTTCGGAAGGTCCGCCTCTGATTACCGAAATAATCATGATGGTATCGTTTTGGATATTAAACTGAACACCGATACCTGTAAAACTTCCTTCAAGTTCGCTGTTCGCTTCTTCAAGGTCAGATGCAGGTATATACACCGAATGAGGATCAAGTTTGGCTATAATCTCGGCCGACATTTGTTCGGTCAGGTCTTCTATATCAACACTATCCACATATTCATTTTCGATTAACCCGAGGATTTGTTGCAGTTTGTTTTCGGTGGTGATGAAATTCCGAAACAGAGATTCGGAATTGCCCTGTCCAATAAACGACCTTACGGCGAGTATGTTTCCCAAAAGCAGACCGGCCACTACAGCAACCAGCACAATCATTACTAAAGATAAATTCTTTCTCTTCATAAATTATTATTTATTTTCAGGCAGATAGATCACTTCAATACCTGCTCTTTTCAACAAATCCACTCCATCCATTATGCGATATTCTTCGCCAAAAATCACCCTTTTGATTCCTGCCTGAATTATCAGTTTGGAACATTCGATGCAGGGCGATGCTGTTACGTATAGTGTGGCTCCGTTGCTGCTGTTATGCGAACGTGCCACTTTGGTGATTGCATTGGCCTCGGCATGCAACACATAGGGCTTCGAAAGGTTGTTTTCATCCTCACAATCATTTTCGAACCCCGAAGGTGTACCATTATAACCATCGGATATAATCATCTTGTTTTTAACTAAAAGAGCTCCTACTTTTCGTCTTTGACAATAAGAGTTCTCGGCCCAGATACGAGCCATTCGCATATAACGCTCGTCTAATATCAATTGTTTTTTCTCCATTTTATCTATTGATTTACACCCAGCAAACTGCGGGCAAATGCGATGAGATCTAACCCTGAGAAATTACCGGAAGTCATCAGCAAAAGTGCTGAATTTTCGAATTGCATAGCCCTGAGTGTTTTTTGCAATTCCTCCGAATCGGTGTAAACTTTGAGTTGTTCGCCACCGAAAGCTACGCGAACTTCCTCTTTGTCGATGGTTTTCAGACCTTTGTGTTTAATTACTTCGGGATTAAAGTAAACAAAAGCTTCGTCGGCTTCAGACATGCAACCTTTGTATAGCGGCAGAAAATCGCCGGTCAAACTGCTGAATGTGTGCAGTTCCATACAGGCAATAAGTTTGCGGTTGGGGTACTGTTGCCTGACTGCATGTACAGTTGCTTTGAGTTTCGATGGTGAATGTGCAAAATCCTTGTAAGCTACTGCATTGGCAGTTTCACAAACTTTTTGCATCCTGTTCGAAGCGCCCGGGAAATCCGAAATTGCCTCATAAAACTGTTCTTCAGTTATCCCTATTTGTTTGCAGGCCAAGCAGGCAGCCTGTAAATTCTGCAGGTTGTGTTCACCAAATATCCGTAACGGAACATCACCCTTCCTTGTTTTGAGAATAGTAATGCCATCAGAAACTACATGTTTTGGGGTATTGTACGGGAAAGGCACAATATCTCTTCTGATTTTCCCGGTCATTTTCTGCAAATGCTCGTCGCCCTCGAAAAAGATGAGCCGACCCTGAATTTCCATCAGATCAATGAACTTCTCAAATTGAGCGAGATACATTTCGAAAGTAGGAAATACGTTGATGTGATCCCATGCTATGCCTGTAAGTACCGCAATATGTGGTTTGTATAAGTGAAATTTAGGACGCGGGTCCAAAGGCGAGGTCAGATATTCGTCTCCTTCAAATACGGCTATCCGCGAATCATAACTTAGTTTTACCATGTTGTCGAATCCTTCAATCTGTGCACCAACCATGTAATCAGCCTCGATTCTGCGCTTTTTCAATACGTGAAGAATCATGGCCGTAGTAGTGGTTTTACCATGACTTCCGCCTACCACAATTCGGGTTTTATTGCGTGTTTGCTGATACAGGTATTCGGGGAATGAGTAAATTTTAAGTCCGAGTTCTTTGGCTTTCAGTAATTCTGGATTATCGGGCCTGGCGTGCATACCTACAATAATAGCATTCAGGTTAGGGTAAATCCTTTCAGGAAACCAGCCCTTCTTTACAGGAAGCAGACCTGCCTCAAGCAAGCGGCTATAGGAAGGCTCGAAAATCTCATCATCCGATCCTGTTACCAGATAATCCTGCTTCTTGCTCAGAGCAATGGCTAAATTATGCATCGCTGCACCACCAATGGCTATGAAATGTACCTTTTGCATGTAATTCTGAAAATAAAATGATTGAAAAACTACATTTTTTATAACAACCAACAAAAGTAATAAAAATATGCGATGCACTGTGCTAAAAAATCTACTTAAATAAACAGAAACTTCATTTAAAAAGAATAAGGGAATTTTCAATGATTAGATTCATATTTTCACTTGCATGTTTTTGCATAAAATTACAATGAAGCTTACTGTTTCGAAGTGCTGTCTTTTTTTATCACATAAGTAACAGGAAGAAAATAATGTCATATTTTAAACGTATTTAAAAACAACATA
>CAYGJI010000023.1:0-33207 GCA_964350125.1 uncultured Paludibacter sp.
ATTAACTATTTGATTTATATTATTTTATGAACTTTATCAACACACTGTTTATAAACGCAAAGTTAATAAGTTTTTCTCTAAACATCGCTCTTTCCTGTTAAAAACAAGGCTTAAAGATTAGTAATAAAAGAACTCATCTTCATTTTGATTTTCAATTGAATTTGTTATGTAATTCAAATTAACGTACATTTGAACAAACTTTATGAAGCCACTGTTCATGATTTATCAACAAATTTTGAGTATTTATTAATAAATCTCAATACAATGAATGTATTAGTCACGGGTGCCAATGGATTATTAGGACATCATATTGTAAATGAACTACTTGATAGAAATGATCAGGTTTCTGTCATTGTGAGGTCAAGACGAAAACTATTTTTCGATACCACCCGCATCACTATTTTTGAAGGAAAATTCCATGATGCTGAATTGCTGATACAAGCACTTACAGGCATTGATGCTATAATTCATGTGGCGGCTGTAACAGCAACAAACTTATTAGAATACCATGATTATCATGAAGTTAATGTAGTAGCAACCCAATTGCTTATCGACAAAGCCAAAGAAAAAGGGATCAAACGTTTTGTATATGTAAGTACTTCAAATACCATCGGAAATGGTAGCATTGAAAACCCATCAAACGAAAGTGCTGCATTTGCGGAACCCTTCAATAAATCTTTCTATGCAAGAAGTAAATTTGAAGCAGAAAAACTCATCAGAAAGCTGTCGGAAGATAAGGAAATGCATGCAGTGGTAATTAATCCAACATTTTTAATAGGAAAATATGATACCAAACCAAGTTCAGGTAAAATTTTGCAGATAGGTTATGGTCGAAAAAGGGTATTTACAACAAGCGGCGGTAAGAATTTTGTTTCGGCACATTCAGTAGCAGTTGCCTGCGTGAATGCGATGCTGATGGGGGTTTCGGGTGAAAACTACCTGGCAGCAGGTCATAACCTCAGTTTTGTTGAGTTTTATATGTTGCGGTCGAAAGTAACCGCATTGAATCAGAGAATTACTGTTGTTCCATCCTCTGTTTTAAAATTTTTTGGTTGGATTGGTAATATATTGAGAAGGGTGGGAGTGAAGACTGATTTATCTTTGAGTAATTTTAATCAGCTGTTAATCCAAGAATATTATGAAGGAACTAAAGCCCGGGAACAATTGGCTTTGCCCGAAACCAATCTTGAAGAAAGCATCCGTGAGGCACTGGAATGGTTTGTTGAAAACGGATATTTGAAAGCAAAACGAACATGAAGTTAAAGTCAATGATGATCATGATCTTGCTACTGAAGATGATGGTTGTACGATCACAAACAAACATTTCGGTTGATTTGGGAACCAGGACAGATTATGCGTCAGGAACAACGGTTGAAATGCTTGCCGGTTTTAATCTAAGTTTTACACGCAAATGGCAGGCAAAAATATCGTCGGGCATAATCATCAGAGAGCATGGAAGTGTAATAAGAGGACTAAATGCTGAGCTAAATCGAACATTGATGATTGGTGAAAAACCCGTTAAGATGGGTGCTTTTCATTTATGGAAACCCTTCACTGAAAGAATGGGTGAGCACTTTACGGGAGTTCTTTTTAATATGAATCGCAATCGTATCGATTATGATCTGGGTTTATTTCAACGTTACTTGTATATTCGCCAGTCGTTAAATACGACTGGAAATTATGACCAAAGATTCCACAGCGAGCAACTGAGTTTCATGTACCGCATCATGTACAAACTCATTCAAAAGAACAATATACAGTTGAAAATGGGAATAGGTTCATTCGATACATTTACGATTCAACATGAAACAAATCCGATGTTTCTCACAGAAATGTTATATCATTTATCCGAACGTTTTTCACTCAGGCTGAATGCGGTTTATTTGCAATCGGGTTTGATGAATATTAGGGTCAATTATTATGGTTATCAAATCAGGGGAGGGCTGTTATGGAATTTTTAAAAATACGGTTTATTTCCCTGCTTTTTGTCCATGTAATGCTTCAATCTTGTATTGGCGATGCCGACCTGACCGGTTTTGTACGTTCAACCGACAGAATTGAAGATAGGTTTGCTATTTCGATGGATTATAATGCTGACAAGACCCGAATTGTAAATTTCGATAGCGAAGAATACGAGTTGATTATTGGTGCCGATCTTCACATCGGCGACACAGTGAATTACAACCGTTTTTTACGCGATGCCTTGTCGCCCGAGATTGCAGCCATGGTGTTGGCAGGCGATGTAGTAACCGGAAAGGAAGAGGATTATGAGCTGCTTGGCAGAATTTTACCTGCTGATAATCAAAAAAAAGCATATCTGCTCACCGGCAATCACGAATTGTATTTCGATGGATGGAAGCATTTCAGCAGGCTTTTTGGTTCATCAGTTTATTTTTTTACTGTAGTTACGCCTGGTAACAGCGATTTATATGTTTGTCTCGATTCGGGAAGTGGCACAATAGGCAAAAGTCAGTTGGAATGGCTCAGAAACCTGTTGACTACATCGCGAAAAAACCACCGGTACTGCGTGATATTCACTCATAATAATTTGTTCAGAAACCGATTTACCCTTTCAGCCATCCCACCCGAAAACGAAGTGATAGTTTTGATGGATTTGTTTCTTGAACATGAGGTGAATATGGTTGTTATGGGCCACGACCACATTCGGGCCATCAATCATTTTGGAAACACCACCTATGTGACACTTGATGCCCTGGCCGATTATCATTTCACTGCCAGTTATATGAAACTCAGGGCGGCCAAAGGCGGGTTAAGTTATCGTTTTGTAGAAGTGAACAAGGCTCAAAAATAGGCAGCAACCGACTATAATTGTATTTATTAATCCATTATCAAAAAAAATAGCAACAATATTTTTGTTTAATCAAAAAAAACATCTATTTTTGCAGTCCCAAAAACAGGAATATTTAAATAATTAAGATAAAAGCGATGAAAAGGACATTCCAACCATCCAACAGGAGAAGAAGAAACAAACATGGTTTCCGTGAGAGAATGGCAACTGCAAACGGACGCAGAGTACTGGCCGCACGTCGTGCCAAAGGAAGAGCTAAACTGACAGTCGCTGATGAAGGACGCCACAAAGCGTAACGAATTCAATTCAAATACATAAAGAAAGTAGAAATTCATCAAGGGTTTTTACTTTTTTTATTTATATATGTTATTCATTCTCATTTAATGTCGGATTTTGATTATTTTTGAGGCTGATTTTTCGTTAAGCTAACAAATTGAATCATGACTTTTAAGGATTTCTGGAAAAAAAGTGTTGTAGCATTTGTACTGAAAAGAATTATACTGTCAATTGTTATTTTTATCGCACTGGCTTGGATTGCACTGATATTGATTGATGTTTATACGCGTCATGGCGAATCGGTTACAGTTCCCGATTTGCAGGGCTTATACATTGAAGAAGCTCAAAGTTTACTAGAGCGCAATAATCTCATAGCTGAGATTATTGATTCGGTGTATGTAAAGGATAAGCCTCTGGGTACCATTGTGGAGCAGGTTCCGGCCGCAAGCTCTTCTGTTAAGAAGTACCGGTCAATTTTTTTGATTATGAATCAACGTCTGGTTAAAACTATTCCGCTTCCCGAACTCGATGATGTTTCACTCCGACAAGCTGATGCTTTACTCAAGTCGTTGGGTATCAAAGTAGGCGGAGTAACTTATCAACCTTCAGAATTTAAAGATCTGGTGATTGGAGTGGTACATAATGGTGTTACAGTACCTACCGGAACTCGATTGAAAGAAGGTAGTTCGGTGTTTTTGGTTGTGGGAAGCGGTTTGGGTGAGGATGTTTCGAGAATACCTTCGCTGGTGGGCTTATCACTTTCTGATGCACGGTACCATGCCATGTCGCTTTCTTTTATTTTAGGTGCTACAAATTACGACATTCCGCCTTCCGGAGATGAAGGTATGTATATAATTTATAAGCAAACACCAGCCGCAGGTCAGGATTTGCCCGAAGGAACGCGCATCAACGTATGGCTTTCGAAAGACAGAAAGACCATAGAAAGGTCTATTAACGAACAGGTTACAACAGAGCAGGAAGAAGAGTTTTTCTAATACAGGGAGATTGGAAGTGGAGGAAGAGTATCTTGTAGATATTGAAGATGATGAGTTGGTCGAACAACCTCGGGAGTTGTTTGAGCATTTTCGTTTTGTGGTTGATCGCGGCCAGAGCATGATGCGCATCGACAAATATCTGGTTAATATAATGGCCAGCATATCGCGAAATCGCATTCAGGAAGCAGCCGATGCCGGCAATATACGTGTAAACAGCACGCCTGTTAAATCAAGCTATCGGGTGAAGCCCGAGGACATTATTACAATTGTACTTGCCTATCCGCCGACCGAATATGTAATAATCCCTCAGGATATTCCGCTTGACATTGTGTATGAAGATGATGATATTATTCTGGTAAATAAACAGCCGGGTCTGGTAGTGCATCCTGGTTTTGGAAATTTTGATGGTACACTGCTCAATGGTATAGCGTATCATTTGAAGGATGTAAAAGGTTTTGATGTTAATGATTCACGACTTGGATTAGTGCACCGTATCGATAAAAACACTTCGGGTCTTTTGTTGATTGCCAAAACCGAACATGCCAAAACCCATCTGGGTAAACAGTTTTTCGACAAATCAACGTATCGGAGATACTTGGCCCTTGTTTGGGGCAATGTAAAAGTAGATGAAGGTACAGTAACAGGCTTTCATGCCCGCGACCCCAAAGACAGGATGCGTTTCAGGGTGTTCGGGGAGGGCGAAAATCCCTGGGCAAAATGGGCAGTAACGCACTACAAGGTGTTGGAGCATTTTGGCTATGCTACCCTGGTTGAATGCAGACTCGAAACCGGACGTACTCACCAGATTCGTGTTCACATGAAACACATTGGACATACACTTTTCAATGATGAACGCTATGGTGGTAATGTCATCCTGAAAGGTTCAACATCTGCATTTTATAAACTGTTCGTAAAAAATTGTTTTTATACTTGTCCCCGACAAGCCCTGCACGCCCGTTCGCTCGGATTTATTCATCCGCGTACCGAAGAGTATATGCATTTCGAATCTGAATTGCCCGATGACTTAAAAAATCTGATAAATATGTGGCGCGAATATGCCCAAACACATTTAAAACTCTGATATAATGAAAAAAAAAATTGCTATTATTGCCGGAGGAGATTCCTCTGAATCAGGAGTTTCACTCAAAAGTGCCAAAGGTTTGTACAATTTTATTGATAGAAGTTTGTACACTCCATACATTGTCATAATTAATAAAAAACAGTGGTATGTGAAGGGCGAATATTCGCAAAAATATCCTGTTGATAAAAACAATTTCACTTTCACAAAAAAAACGAGCAGAATAAAGTTTGATTTTGCCTATATTACTATTCATGGCACTCCGGGTGAAAATGGTTTACTGCAGGGGTATTTCGAGTTATTGGGAATTCCTTATTCTACCTGCTCCCCGCTTACTTCAGCGATCACTTTCAGTAAATTCACCTGCAATCAATATCTCAAGGGTTTTGGTGTTTCTGTTTCCGAATCGTTGCTTTTACGTCGTGGTCAAACCATTAGTAGCGATGAGGTTGCAAATAAGGTAGGATACCCCTGTTTTGTAAAACCCAATGCCGGTGGAAGTAGTTTCGGGGTTACAAAAGTGAAGAAACCTGAAGAATTAGAAGCCGCTCTTGAAAAAGCTTTCAGTGAAGATAGTGAGGTGATCATTGAAGCTTTCATGCCCGGTACCGAAATTACCTGCGGAATCTATAAAACAGCTACTCAAAGAGTTGTATTACCCGTTACTGAAGTAATTCCTGCCAATGATTTTTTCGATTATAATGCTAAATATTATGGTGAGGTAGAGGAAATTACCCCTGCTCGTATAAGCACGGAACTTACATCCAGAGTACAGGAGCTTACTGCAGCTATTTACGATATTCTCGACTGTAAGGGTATTGTGAGAATAGATTACATTATTTCAGAAAACAACACTATTCGCTTGTTGGAGGTGAATACGACTCCGGGGATGACCAACACAAGCTTCATACCTCAGCAAGTGCAGGCTGCAGGATTGTCGATGACTGATGTGTTGACCGAGATCATCGAGGATGAGTTAAGAAAACAACACTCATAAAATTGTATTGCCATGAAAACATTCGAAGAAATTCTGACTTTGGTTGGGGATGCAGTAGATCAGCTCGATTGGCACAGGAAGCCAGAAGGCTTATACGAGCCTATCGTTTATACCTTGCGTTTGGGCGGAAAGCGTTTACGTCCTGCCCTTACGCTGATGGCTTGCGAAATGTTTGATGGCGATATTGAAGATGCTCTGAAACCCGCGCTGGGCTTGGAAGTTTTTCATAATTTTACATTGTTGCACGACGATATCATGGACAAGGCTGTTATCCGGCGCGGACAGTCAACGGTGCATGTGAAGTGGACTGGCAATCACGCCATCCTTTCGGGAGATTTGATGCAGATTTACGCATACATGCTCATTTCCGAAGCTCCGACCGTGCATTTGAAGCAGGTGCTTGACATTTTTTCCCAAACTGCCCGTGAAGTGTGCGAAGGACAGCAGTACGATATGGATTTTGAGACCCGCGATGTAGTAACACCGGATGAGTATATCGATATGATAAGGCTGAAAACCGCTGTATTGTTGGGTTGTGCGCTGAAAATAGGCGCATTGATTGCAGGTGCAATGCCACAGGAAGCGAAACTCATTTACGATTTCGGAATTAATTTAGGCATCGCTTTTCAACTGAAAGATGATTTGTTGGATGTGTATGGCAATGAAAAGACTTTCGGAAAGAAGATTGGCGGAGATATTCTGTGTAACAAAAAAACTTTTTTACTCATTCATGCTCTGAAGGCAGATACCAGGAATGAGCTTGATATCTGGCTGCGAAACACTGATGAACTGCCAGCTCAAAAAATTGCTGCCGTAACATCGATATATGATCATTTAGGTGTTAAGAAAATATGCGAAGATGCCATGTGGAGTTATTTTGAAATGGCCATCGCAAATCTCGGGAATATCCGGATTGCAACCCACAAAAAACAGGAATTAAGAAAATTAGCTGAAAAACTGATGCATAGAAACGATTAATTTTTTTATCTTTGCAGACTCAGTGAATAAGTTCTGCATTTATTTTTTTTAGTTAATACATGCCATACCGTCGATTACCCAAAACCGATCAATCACGACTCCGTGCACTTCATGCAGCACTCAATGCTGAAGAGCAAATGAAGTTTAATCAGCATGTGGTTTCATTCAAAACAGTACTTGAAGCACGCAATTTTTTATCGGTTTTCGAAAAGCAGTTGCAACAATATCAGCAAACGCTCGATAATCAGGTCAATGCCAATAAGAAATATCAGCAAATTATCCATAATGCCCGCATTTATATCTCCCATTTTATTCAGGTATTCAACTTAGCTGTTATCCGCGGAGATATTAAGAAGGAGCAAAAATTATTTTATCAGCTTGACCCTGAAGTGCATAATGTTCCGGATTTAAGTACAGAGCAAGCACTTATACACTGGGGGAAATGCATTATCGATGGCGAAAATGAACGTATTCGCAACGGTGGTTTGCCGATCTACAATCCTGCAATTGCAAAGGTAAAAGTACATTATGAGGTTTTCAGAGAATATAAAGCAACTCAAAAAATTTATCAGAATACCACCAATAAACACTGGGAGGAATTGATGAATTTACGCACTCGCGGCGATCAAATTATTTTTAATATATGGAATCAGGTGGAGGCCTTTTACAAAGACTTTCCACCCTATGAAAGGCATAAAAACTGCAAATCGTATGGTTTGGTATATTATTATCGTAAAGGAGAAAAAGAGATTACACAATAATTTCGTCGGGCGTAATCACCTTATCCATTCTAATGTCGAAAGATGCTGATGGTAAGTTGTGATACAACTGAAAATCGAAACATATACCCCATTTACTGAAATTTCTATTTTTGAAATAACGATCGTAATAGCCTTTACCTCTGCCCAATCTTCTTTTATTTCTATCGAATGCCATGCCGGGAATGATTGCAAGATCGACCTTTTGCAGATAGTCCTGAGACGATTGAGGCTCCATCATGCCCAAATCACTTTTGCTAAGTTCATCTTTGTGTGTGAAAGGTCTTAAAGTCATGTGATGACCCTTAACAACAGGCAGCAAAATGGTTTTACTTTCGCTCCATTTGCGTATAAAATTGTGGGTCGAAACTTCATCCGACATCGACCAGTACATCAATAACGTTTTGGCTTTGATGAATTCCTGCTGCGACTCAATTTTTTCAAGAATTTTGTCGGATTGATAGTTTCTAGCTTCTTCTGAAAATTTCTGTTTGCCTGCCCTCACTTCATCCCTGATTTTCATCTTTTCTGAAATGATGATTTCACTATGGGCTCTTCTTTTAAATAAACTACGGGTATTTTTCCTGATATAGTTAAAGAAATATCTAATCATATTATCGTTTTTATAATTGGCCTGATTCAACAAGTACGATCACTCTCTCCACAATTTTGTCGTCACCGGTAGCATCGTATTGTGATTTCAGATTTGAACCGAATATGCGGGCAATTCCCTGCCAGAAAACAGCTGATACATTGCCTCTGTAACTCTTTATTAAGTCGTATGATGTGGAATTGCATTCCCTGTCAATCAGTTTCAACAAAAGTCGCCCCTGGTTGATAGTCAATTTCCTTAATTCAGACTCATATTTATTGAAAATATCTCTTTCGTATTTGTTAAGGAACTTTTTGCGATCGATATTTCTTGGTAATGTAGGAAGAAGTGCGTTGACTGCCATGAGTTCACGACCTACAATTTTGGCATATGGCAATGCTCTCTTTACATCACGTACAGTTCGCCAATAAAACCTTTCCTGTTTTTTGCTTGTGAATTTCAATGGAGGGAAAATGTGAACATCTCTGAGAAAAGCAAGATAAATTGTATCATGGCCCACTACCTGATAGCCCAGCATATTTGCCCGGGATGAAGTTGTAGTGTCCTCGTGATGTGTTTGTGCGAACGTACCGATAACAGCAAACAGCCAAAATAACATTATTTGCATCAGCTTATTAACCATGGCACAAATTTATAAAGAATGATTGTATTAAACAAGTTTTACGAATGAACTTAAGTTACAAATACCAGATACTTTTCAGCTAATCTGCTAAATTTTGCAAAAATCGCATTTTTTTGAAACTTTTCAAAATCAGTTTTGTATTTTTGAGCCTGTTTTGTTTACATTCTGAAAAATATCCTTAACTATCGAAAGTATGAAGAAATTTGCATTTTCCTTGTGCTGCTGTATTGTTATAACAGCTCTGAAAGCTCAAATTCCGTTTACACACCCCGGGTCAGTTTCCGTTGCAGGAACTTCAGTGTCCGATACCAGGCAATGGTCGGCTTTTCACAATCCTGCTGTACTGGCTTTGTCCACCAGCCCTATCATTGGGATCAGGCTTGAAAACCGCTCATTTATAAAAGCCCTCAATACTAAAAGTGTTTCGGTAGCATATCCCACCAATTTTGCTGTTGCAGCCATATCTTTTTCGCACTTTGGTTTTGAGGCTTACAGCGAAACTACCGCCGGAATTGCCTTTGCACGCAACTTCTCCAATAAAATCTGTTTGGGATTACAGTTTAATTATCTTGCTGTATATCAACAGTACACAGACATTTATCGGGGAGCACTTTTCCCTCAGGCAGGTTTAACAATTAATCTGAGCCCTAAAGTAACATTTGGTTTTCAAACCTGGAATCCGTTTGCAGTCACTATCAAAAATTACACCATTATAAAACGGATTCCATCCATTTTTAGTGTGGGAATTTTGTCGGCTATTTCAGAAAATTTCAGCTTAAGATTACAAGCAGATGCAGAAACAGGATCCGGGTATCGGTTTTCTACCGTTTTTCAATATATTTTTAATGAGCAGTTTATCGTTCAAACGGGCTTGTATAGTCACGATTATCTTGTTCCTGCAATTGGCTTTCAGGCTATGTTCAAACCATTTTCATTCGATTTTCAGGCCGAGTTGCATCCTCTGCTGGGTGTCAGTTCATCACTGGGAATTTCCTTTCCGTTTAATAGCCAAAAGTAGAAGAAGGAGGTAAAAAATGATTCGAACGGTTATTTTGATTACCGGATTATTGATTTGCATAACTAATTATGCACAGGATATTCCTGAAAATATGGAGCAGTTTATCGCCGATATGTATGAACAATACACAGAAGAAACGGGAGAAGAGCCTGATTATGAATTGTTTTTTAGTGAATTGATGCGGTTGAGTGAGTATCCGGTTAATATAAACATCACCAATCGTGAGGAATTGGGAAAACTCATGTTTTTGTCTGATATTCAGATTGAGAACCTGCTGTACTATCTTTATAAAACAGGTAAAATGCACACAATTTACGAATTGCAACTGGTGGAAGGGTTCGATATGACTGATATCAGGCGGATGTTACCCTTTATTTATCTTGGGGAGGTAAAGGAAAATCATGAGCCTTTACAGTTACGAAATGTTCTCAGTTACGGGAAAAATGAAATGATACTCCGTTTCGATTTGGTACCTGAACAGAAAAGCGGGTATCTTTCGCAGGGCAGCGGTTTGCCTGTTTATGCCGGAAATGCCTTATACCATCATATGAAGTATCGTTTTGCTTACCGCGACAGGTTGTATTTGAATATCACAGCGGAAAAGGATGCCGGTGAAGCCTTTTTCGCAGAAAAACACGGACCTTATGATTTTATGGGTATTTCGGCTCAATACAAGAGTAAAGGATTGATAAGCAATGTGATTTTGGGTGATTTTATGGCATCTTTTGGTCAGGGGTTGGTGTTGAGTCAGACTTTTGGTACCGGAAAATCATCGCAAACCACTACAGTTATGTCGCGTACACAAGGTTTTAGTCGTTCGGGTTCTACCAACGAGTATGCGTTTTTCAGAGGAATTGCAGCAACTTTGGGACACGGAAACTTCAGGCATCATGTTTTTTTATCGGGTAGAAATATCGATGCGAATGTTTCAGAAGACCAGTTCAGTACCATATATTCAACAGGTTTTCACAGAACTGTGCGCGAATCAGCCAACAGGAACAAGCTACATCAATATACAGCAGGAATTAGTACCACTTTCACTTCCCTGAACTGGCAATTGGGCTATTCAGCGTTGTACAATTTGTACGATAAAACACAAAAAATCAGATATTATCCATATAACCACTTTTATTTTCAGGGAAGAAGGCAGTTAGTTTCCGGATTGCACTATCGTTTGAAATTACCAAAAGCACAGTTTTTCGGTGAAACAGCCTCTTCCGGATTCGTCAGGTTTGCCACACTCAACGGTTTATTGTTTTATCCTGCCTCCACAGTTCATTTATCAATCGTTCAGCGCTATTATGCACCAGAATATAACGCGTTGTTTGCCGGAGCTTTTTCAGAAAGCAGCCGTGTAACTAATGAATCGGGTTGGTATGTGGGGTTGTTTATTTTACCAGCTACCCGTTGGAAGGTGAATGCCTACGCCGATTTGTACCGTTTTCCGTGGATGAAGTATGGTGCTGATGCTGCAGTAACCGGACAGGATTTTTTGCTTCAGGCTCAATATACGCCCAACCGGCAACTCAATATGCAGTGGCGATTGAAATACGAACAAAAAGCTGCTAATGAGCCTGGTGGGTTATATAACACCAGCCGTTTGATGCCCGAATCGAAAAGCTCCCTCAGATATCAGTTGACCTTCGATCAAGGAGATTTGTTTTTCAGACACAGCATTGAACTCAACAGGGTGTATAAACTGTATGCAAAACCCACTTTTGGGTTGAGCGCAATGCAGGATATTGGCTTTCGCTTCACGAAACTACCACTCAAAATCGATTTAAGATACCATTTTTTTGACGCTCCCGGTTACGATAACAGGATTTACACCTATGAGAAGGATGTGTTGTACGCATTTTCAATCCCCGCATTCTCAGGGAGGGGCGTTAGGTACTACATCAACATGAATTATAGTTTTGCACGAGACATGCATCTTTATTTTCGTTTTGCTCAAACAGTATTTACCGATGACAGAGAATCAATCGGTACAGGATATGAATTGATAGCAGGAAATGTTAAAACCGAACTTAAATTGCTTTTTCGATGGAAATTTCAGTTTAAATAAGTAAATTTGGCACAGTTATAAGCCATAAAAACAAAGAATTACCCTTTTTGTAATCCCGACATTGCAATTAACAAAATTAGTAGTACTTTTGTGTCAGATTTCAGCCGGACTTCACTTGTTTTAACACTTCAACATTTATTTCAGCATTATGAGTTTACTAAACCAGATTTTCGAAAGGTGCAGAGCTAATCCACAACGAATTGTTTTACCCGAAGGCACTGAAATCCGCACATTAAAAGCTGCCAACATCATTCTAAAAGAGAAGGCTGCCCGACTGATTTTATTGGGTAATAAGGCTGAAATTGAAAAAATAGCTGTTGAAAATAATTTGCAATATATCAGGGAAGCAACCATTGTTAATCCTGCCGACAGCCACATGTTATTAACTTACGCTAATTTGCTCCATAATATCCGCAAGTCGAAGGGAATGAGCATGGAAGAAGCTCAGATACTGGCAAGTGACCCGTTGTATTATGCTTGTCTGATGATAAAAAACGGCGATGCTGATGGAGAATTGGCCGGAGCTCAGAACACAACTGGCAATGTGTTACGCCCGGCTTTTCAGATTATTAAAACCAAACCCGGCATTTCGGTGGTTTCCGGTGCTTTTCTCATGTTTACGCCCACTACACAGTACGGTGAGAATGGATTACTTGTATTTGCCGATTGTGCCGTAAATCCAAATCCGAATGCCCGCGAACTGGCTGAAATAGCAATCTCTACAGCAGCAACCACCAAATCGATAGCAGGTTTCGAACCGCGCGTAGCCTTGCTGAGTTTTTCGACAAAAGGAAGTGCAAAGCATGAATTTGTTGATAAAGTGGTGGAAGCTTTGGCAATTGCAAAGGAGATGGATCCCGCATTAGCTATCGATGGCGAACTGCAAGCCGATGCAGCTTTGGTACCAGCAATAGGGCAAAGTAAAGCACCCGGAAGCAACATTGCCGGACAAGCCAATGTGCTCGTTTTCCCTGATTTACAATCAGGGAATATCGGATATAAAATGGTAGAACGATTCTCGGGAGCACTGGCAGTAGGACCTGTATTGCAGGGAATGGCAGCGCCTGTAAACGACCTTTCGAGGGGATGTTCGGTGGATGATATAGTAAACATGATTGCAATTACCGCCACTCAGGCACAAGCAGCACAAAATCAGAACTAAACAATAAACAGCATATGTCAGAAGTAATTATTGAACCTATTGAGCGGTACGGGCTCAGTAAGCGCAACCGCAAAAGAACCCTTTTTTCGAGAATCGGGGTAGTAGGTTGTGGTGTCGAAGGTAGTGTTATTGCATCCACCGCAGCACTTAACGGAATGGAAGTGGTTTTTTTGGAACCCAATGAAGAGAAGATACAGAATGCATACAGCAGGATTGAAGCTATTCTCGACAGAAAGATTACCAACTGGGGTTTAACTCAGGGTGAGAAGAAAGCCATCATTGCCAGAATTCAGGGAACAACCATCTATGATGATTTTCAGGGATGCGACTTTGTGATTGAGGCCATCCGCTACGACAACAACACCGGCGAACGTCAGGTTGCTCAACGCAAACGGGTTTTCCAAAATCTGGATCAAGTGCTCGACACCGACGCAATCATTGCTTCGAATGTTACCACAGTGGTGGTTACCGAGTTAGCTTCTGAACTCGAGTATCAGGAGCGCTGTATCGGGGTTCATTTCATGATTAACACTCCGGGTGCCAGCATTCTGGAGATTGTAAACGGACTGCACACTTCGCAGGAAACATTCAACAAGGTAAGTCAGTTTGCAAAGCTTATTAACCACGAATGGGTTGCTGTAGCCGAATCACCGGGCCTGGTGAGCATTCGCCTGTTTCTAACTCAGCTCAATGAAGCTTGTCAGATTTTGATGGAAGGCATTGCTACTGTGGAAGATATCGACAAGGTACTTACCGTTGGTTTTGGTCACAACCTGGGTGTTTTCAGAACGGCAGATAATATGGGGATTGAAAAAATTGTGAAACTGCTCAACAATCTGTTCGACGAATATGGAAATATCAAATACAAACCATCGCCGGTATTGCTGAGGATGTTCCGGGCTAAGAATTTCGGAATCAGTACCGGTAAGGGATTTTACATGTATGATGAGGACGGTAATCTGCTGAAGTAAGCTCAGTTATTATAACAGTTAAATTGAAAACAATGAAAATATTAGTTTTAAATTGCGGAAGCTCATCGGTGAAATACAAACTCATCGATATGGATAAGAAGGTAGAAATGGGATCAGGAGGTGTCGAAAAAATAGGCATGAAAGGTTCTTTTCTCAAACATACCCGTCAAGATGGACAAAAAGTGATATTAGAAGGCGAAATTCTGGAACATCAGGTTGCTGTTGAATATATTCTTGGCGTATTGACAAGTGCGCGCCACGGGGCTGTAAAGTCACTTGAAGATATTCACGCCGTGGGTCACAGGGTAGTACATGGCGGTGAGAAATTCAATTCGAGTGTACTTATCAGCGACGAGGTAATCCGGAAAATTGAAGAATGCATCGAAATAGCTCCACTCCACAATCCTCCCAATCTTGCTGGAATCAGGGCAATCAGCGAACTGATGCCCGATGTGCCTCAGGTAGCAGTGTTCGATACTGCATTTCACCAAACTATGCCCGAACATGCCTATATGTACGCTATCCCCTATACACTTTACAAGAAATACGGTATCAGGCGATATGGCTTTCATGGTACCAGTCACCGGTATGTTTCGAGAAGAGCCTGCGAATTCCTCGGGCTCGATTATGAGAACTGCAAAATTATAACAGCCCATATTGGCAACGGAGCTTCGGTAACAGCCATTAAAAACGGAAAGTCGGTTGATACTTCAATGGGTTTTACTCCGATAGAGGGATTGATGATGGGAACCCGTTCGGGTGATGTGGATCTGGGTGTGGTTACTTTTCTGATGGAGAAGGAGATGATTAATTCGGCTGCAGTATCTACTTTATTCAATAAACACAGCGGAGTGTTGGGTGTTTCCGGTATTTCGTCGGACATGCGCGACATCGAAAATGCTGTTGCTGAAGGTAACGAAAGAGCCAGACTGGCATTGGATATTTACGAATACCGTATCATCAAATACATCGGATCATATCTGTCAGCACTTAATGGTGCCGATGTAATTGTATTTACAGGCGGAGTGGGAGAGAACCAAACGAGTACCCGCCAGAAAGTCTGCGATCATATGCAATATCTGGGAGTGGAAATCGATAAAGAATTAAATACCAAAACCAGAGGAAAAGAAGCTCTGCTAAGCACTCCTGAATCGAAAATCAAGATAGTGGTAATCCCTACCGATGAAGAATTTATGATTGCTTCGGATACTAAGGAAATAGTAAAGGTTGTATGAGAAATACGACAACCTATAATACTGTTTGGCCAGCAGAGCACTGTCAAATCAAACCTGCTGAATCTTTATCAAGATAAAAACAAACGGGATTTTTAATTCCTTTGATGTGTGAAGCCGGATATTGCTGATATTCGGCTTTTTGATTCAGTATTTCGGAGACGACTATTGCTTTGGATACGCCGGTAACCAGAAACACAATGGTTTCGGCCTGATTAATGGTTTTTCCGGTGAGGGTAATGCGTTTTTGTTTCGTTGCCGGATGTACAGCTACTTCCACGGTATTGTCCGACTCGAATAGGGCAAGATTATCAGGAAATATAGAGGCTGTATGCCCATCATCACCTAAACCGAGGAGAACAAGATCGAATACCGGAAAGCCGTTTTTCACAGGTAATTCTTTTCGTAAGATGCCGGCATACCGTACTTTTTCATTTTGCGGAATATCTTCGCCTTTCATTCGGAAAATATTTTCTCCGGGTATGAAAGCGTACTGTAAGAGGGCGTCATAGGTCATGCCGAAATTGCTCTCCGAATGTATGGGCTCAACGCATCTTTCATCAACCCAAAACAGACGTACTATCTCCCAGGGAATACTTTTTCTGAAATCTTCTTCAGCAAGTAAACCGAAAAGAAGTTTCGGTGTAGATCCTCCTGATACAGCTAAATTCAGTACCTGACCAAGTTGTTTTTTACTGACTGCCCTTTCGCGGATCAGTTCGGCCACAGCTATGGCCGCAGCTTCAGCATTGGCAAGAATTTTAATCTTGTGTTTCATGTATTATTGTTCGGTTTTGAGTTTGGCCCCGGGCTCCCTCCACCGGGTGTATTGTTCGGTGAAAAGTTTGCTTGCTTCGCCAGGTCCCCAGGAGTATGCCTGATAGCTGAACATGGGTATGTTGTGGTCTTTTTTCCATGCTTTCAGTATAGGATCAACAAATTTCCAGCTGGCCTTTACAGCATCGGCGCGTGCGTAAAGGGTAGAGTCGCCGGTTATGCAGTCGTGCAGTAATCGCTCATAAGCTTCAGGCAATTTTTTCTGAGTCAGATCGGCATATCTGAAGGCCATATCCACATTTTGCACCTTGTATCCGGCACCCGGGATTTTCATTCCAAAATCGATGGCCACACCTGCATCGGGATATATGCGCAGGATTATCATGTTGTTGGGCTGTGTTAGGCAGAGTTGCTTAAACAGCTGATGTGGAGCATGTTTAAGATGAATAACAACCTCTGTTACACGTTCGGCTAAATACTTACCGGTACGGATATAGAAGGGCACATCGCCCCATCTCCAGTTATCGATAAAAGCTTTAATAGCAACATAAGTTTCGGTAGTCGATTGAGGATCAACACCCTCTTCTTCCCTGTAGGCGCATGTATTGATATCGGTTGGGGAAGCTGCATACTGCCCTCTGACAACGAATTGATCCACCTCCTGTTCGCGGATAGGTCTGAGTGCCTGTAATACCTTCACGGTTTCGTTGCGGATCGATTCGGAATCGAAAATAGACGGAGGTTCCATAGTCACTACAGCGAGCACCTGTAACAGGTGATTTTGAATCATATCGCGCAATGCACCTGAAGTATCGTAATATCCTCCGCGGTTACCAACACCAATTTTTTCTGCTGCAGTTATTTCAACGCGGTCGATGTATTTACGATTCCATATGGGTTCGAAAAAGCCGTTGTAGAAGCGTGTAACAAGAATATTTTGCACCGTTTCCTTGCCCAGATAGTGGTCGATGCGGTAAATCTGTTCCTCCCTGAAGCCGGCATGTAATTTAAGGTCGAGTTCCACAGCCGTTTCGTAACTGTATCCGAAGGGTTTTTCAACGATGATTCTCTTCCATCCCTGATGCTCATTGTTGAGTTGTGCAATAACAAGATTATTGGCTACAATTTCGTACATGAATGGTGGAATGGAAAAATAATAGATATAATTTTCAGGAATTTTTAAATCAGAAGCCAGCATTTTCAGCCTTTCAAGTAACAAATGAAAATCATTTTCTTCTTTGTTTTTAACCTGCTGATAATAAATTCTTCCAAAAAATTGTTCGAGTTCAGTTTCATTGTTCAACAAGCTTTCGGGGGCGAACTCTTTGAGCGCAGCAGCCACATCGGCTCTGTATTCATCGGTTGTTTTTTTCTGACTTCCTGCACCCAGTACGGCAAAAGTAGCCGGCAAAAGTTTATCGAGTTGCAACTGAAAAATGGCCGGGAGTAATTTCCGACGGGCAAGATCGCCATTAGATCCAAAAATGACCAATATATGATTTTCAATATTTTTTTTGGAATTCATTGCTTTGTATTTTTTGGAGATTTACAATGCGCAAATTTAATTAATTTATTAAGAAGCATTGCGTAACTGAACTTCTATAGCCATATATAAGTTTTCTATACAAGAAGCCCGGATTTATCCGGGCTTTTGTACTTGATTTTATGATTATTTCACTCTGATTCTTTGTCCTATCCTGAGCACTTTATTGGGAGAAATTTTATTGAGGCGGCACAGTGTACGCACACTGGTGCCATTGCGTCTTGCGATATGGCCAAGCGTATCACCGCTTCTTATTTTGTAATACTTTGCTGCCGCCATGGCTTTTACTTCCTTTTGATAATAGAAAGATGATTTACGTGTAATGACATATTCAGCAAGAAATAGATTGCCTGTATTGAAGTCGATTATTTTGGCAGGGTTGATTGCATTTCCAAGGAAACGAATTTCGAAATGCAGATGAGGACCGGTTGAGCGTCCGGTATTGCCACCAAGTGCAATAAGTTCGCCACCTGCTACAGTTTGGTCGAGGTTTACCAGAACCCTTGAGAGATGGGCATAAACAGTTTCAAGTCCGTTATCGTGTCGAATAACCACATAATGTCCGTATCCCCGGTGATCGTAGTCGATGATGCGGATTTTTCCAGGGAAAGCTGCAAGCACAGAGTCGCCGGTATGCAATTTGAGGTCGGTACCATAGTGAAAACGATATCTTCTTGGACCGAAATGGGAAGTAACATGCCCTTTCACTGGTAAGTGAAAGTTACTCAGGTCGATGCGTACGGTATCCGGCAGTGAATCGATTGGTATTTTGTAGGGATTTAAGCGGGTGCTGGTCCAAATATTATTATAAAGATCGGATGCCGGATGATCTTCCATCAGGTCGTCGGAGTCATCATTGAAAATATCCTGGTAGATATTGGTTGTATCCGGAAGTGATATCATTGGAATTTTGCTGTCGGGATCGTTAGCCGTTACGGGATGCAAAGCGACAAGCAATGTTATGAACATCAATATTAGCAAGCGTTTTACGAAAAAAGCAGAAAGTGTGTGAAGTTTTTTAAAGTTCATCGTTTGCGTAAAGAAAGTCGAAAAATCGTTGTGAATAATCAAATATTTCATTTTCATTAAAAAACCGCGCGAGCTCTGTTCGTGCAGTTTCGGGTGAGTCGGAAGCATGAATGATATTTTCCTGCGTACTCACACTATAATCGCCACGGATAGTTCCCGGCGCAGCATCTCTACCATTGGTTACTCCTGCCATAGCGCGTACAACGCGGATGGCGTCGAGTCCCTGCCAACAAGTTACGATAACCGGACTGGCCATCATCGAGTCCTTGATCCTTGTGAAAAACGGTCGGTTGGCCAAATGGGCATAATGCACTTTCAGAATTTCTTCGTCAAGCTGAATCATTTTGATTCCGCAAAGCTGAAGGCCTTTATTTTCAAACCGTTTGATAACTTCTCCGATAAACCCGCGCTGTATGGCCCCTGGTTTAATAATGACAAGCGTTTTTTCCATGGATCATAGGATTTTTTCCAAAACTGTTTGGCTGTCCAAAGATAAAAAAAACCATATCGCCAGCCAAACATGTTCGGCATTTTTAACTTATTACTCCCCAGTTATCGGTATGTGTTTTCAGTTTATTAAGTTGTATGTTGAGGATTTTGTGCTCTGTTTTCTCTAATTTCGGGTCATGTTCGAGTACCTCTAAAACTGTATGGCGGGCAATTTCGAGCATGCGTCCATCTTTGGCTAAGTTAGCAATTTTCAGTTCGAAAGGCATTCCACTCTGTTGTGTTCCCTCCATATCGCCGGGTCCGCGCAATTGCAAATCGGCTTCTGCAATTTCGAAACCATCGTTGGTGCGGGTCATAATGTTCATTTTTTTGCGTGAATCCGCTCCCAGTTCAAATCCCGTTAGCAGTATGCAGTATGATTGTTCGGCGCCCCTTCCAACCCTTCCGCGTAGCTGATGCAGTTGCGACAGTCCGAAACGTTCGGCATTTTCGATAATCATCACCGAAGCATTCGGCACATTTACGCCAACTTCAATAACCGTTGTAGCGACCATAATGTGTGTTTTTCCTGCAACAAACTGCTGCATGTGTTCATCTTTGATGGCCGGTTTCATCTTTCCGTGCACCATGCTCACCCTGAATTCAGGGAAGGTATCGGTAAAATACTGATATCCTTCGGTTACATTTTGCAGGTCCATTTTCTCAGATTCTTCGATGAGCGGATACACCACATAAATCTGCCTGCCCATCACAATTTGTTTGTGAATAAACTGATTCAGGGCATGTCGTTTATTTTCGAAATAGTGAAAAGTTTGAATTGGTTTGCGACCCGGCGGCAGTTCATCAATAACCGAAACTTTCAAATCACCGTAGAGTGTCATGGCCAGTGTTCTTGGGATAGGTGTGGCCGTCATAACAAGTACATGAGGCGGATTGGTGTTTTTCTCCCATAAGCGGGCTCTTTGTTCAACCCCGAAACGGTGCTGTTCGTCGATTACCACCAATCCGAGGTTGTGAAACTTCACAGCATCCTCGATCAGGGCATGGGTGCCTACAAGCACGTGCAATTCGCCGGATTGCAGTGTTGCATGAATTTCTTCGCGGGCTTTGTTTCGTACAGAACCAGTCAGTAGCTTGATATTCAGCCCGGTGCCACCTGCCAGTTCTGTCAGGGTCCGTAAGTGCTGATTGGCTAAAATTTCGGTAGGAGCCATCAGACAAGCCTGATAACCATTGTCGGCTGCGATTAGTATAGCCAGCAGTGCAACCAGTGTTTTACCGCTGCCCACATCGCCCTGCAGCAGTCGGTTCATCTGTCGACCGCTCTTCATATCGCTGTGAATTTCTTTCAACACCCTTTTTTGTGCTCCGGTGAGTTCGAAAGGCAAATGCTGATGGTAAAAATGATTGAAAAAATCGCCTATCTTTTTCATGACAAAACCACCTACATTCATTTCGCGCCATTTGGATTTACGAAGAATATTCAGTTGAACGTAAAAAAGCTCTTCAAACTTGAGTCGTTGCCTCGCTTTGTTCAGTTTATCAGCATTAACCGGAAAATGAATGTTGATGAGTGCATCGGTCAGGTTCATCAACGCATACTTTTTCAGTATTAAGGCGGGCAGTGTTTCGGGTACGCCGGACTGAAGATGAGGCAGCACATTGATCATGATTTTCTGTATGGCTTTCGAATGCAGAAAACCCGACTTCATTTTCTCGGTAGTATTGTAAAAAGGTTGCAAACCCATTTGTTCGGGTGGCGGCAACTGCGAAGGCAATTCCACTTCGGGATGCACAATATTGAATCGACCATTGAAGAAATTAGGTTTGCCAAATATCACGTATTCAACTCCTGTTTTAAATTTCCCTTCGAAGAATTTCACACCCTGAAACCACACCAGTTCTATTTGTTTGTGGCCATCGGTAAACCAACCGGTATACCGCTGATTTCGGCCTTCACCTACCTTCTCAAATCGTAAAAACTGACCCTTCACCTGAATAAAAGGCATATTTTCCGATATTTCATGCAGATAATAAAAGCGACTACGGTCTACATACCTGTACGGAAAATGCTGCACAAGGTCCCATGCCGAACGGATATTCAGCTCTTTGGTAAGCAGTTCGGCCCTTTTGGGTCCGACACCGGGGAGAAATTTTACTTCGAGTGCAGCAAGGTCCATGAATTGAATTTATCTGATAAGATTTTCGGCCCAGAGCAAATCAGCAGGCAGGGTTATTTTGATGTTTTCAGCGTTTCCTTCCACCATTTGTATCGTATTGCCAACATATTCCACCACAGAAGCATCGTCGGTAAACAACTGATTGTATGGTTGCCGATAAGCCTGTTGTATTATTTCAGCCCTGAACACCTGGGGAGTCTGGACCATACGGTAGCGATTGCGGTCGACAGACACACTGCCTTCAGCAGTAATCATACGCAGGCTCTCCACCGGTGGCATCACGGGTATGGCTGCGCCAAATTGTATGGCAGCATCGAAACATCGACTGATGGTTTCGCAACTAACCAGTGGTCTTACACCATCGTGAATGGCAATAATACCTTCGGAACCAGCTAAAGCAAGCCCGTTGGTAACTGATTCGAAGCGGGTTTGGCCCCCCGCTACCACTTCATGATCAATGCAGAAGGCATGTTTTTTGCAAAGAGCCCGCCAGTTTACGATTTGTGTTTCGGGCAACACCACAATCAGTTTCATCCCAGCATCGAAATCGTAAAACACACGGATGGTATGCATCAGTATGGGTAACGAACGCAGTTCGATGAACTGTTTGGGCATTTCCGACTGCATGCGTTCGCCTTTTCCGCCGGCAACAATGATGGTTGTTAGAGGTGTTTTATTCATGCTGTAATGGGGTGTTAGCGGAACAAAGATAAATGAATGGTCGTATTTCATCAAACATTTTGTAACTTTGCAGACAAAATTTACATACGAACTTAAAAATTTCTGACGTATGAAGCATTTTTTGATAGTTTCAGTGCTCGTTATTATGCCGTTAACTGCCTTTGCTACAATCCCGCAGCAGAACGATAGTGTTTCCGGACCTTTCGCCATTGTTTCGAAACAGGAGGTTACCGGTGGCGGGTCGGTACGTTTTTTTCACGACAGGCGTATCGAGCAAGTTGTTTCAGAAAACAGTATTTCCAGAAATAATAACAATGCAACAGCCGCCGCTACTACGCAGATATCGCATGGTTTTCGCGTTCAGGTGTTTTCGAGCAACCGGCAGCGTGTGGCCAAAGACGAAGCTTTCAGGCTTGAGAGCCGCTTGAACGAAGCATTTCCCGGAGTCGGTGTATATGTAAGCTATACATCACCCTTTTGGAAAGTGCGCATCGGCGATTTTAAGTCGAAGGAAGAAGCCCGCTTATTTACCGACGAACTACTTCGTCAGTTCCCTGCTCTGAAAGGCGATACATATACAGTTAGGGAAAGAATCAGATAGCGCAATGGATTTCAACTACAATAAACCCGTACCCTTCGATGCTGAGAAAACAGCCGCCATAGCCAGTCATTACGAAGAAATAATCAGGCTTTTGGGCGAAGATACTTACCGTGAAGGATTACTGAAAACGCCCGAAAGGGTATCGCGGGCCATGCAATTCCTCATGCAGGGCTACGAGCAAGACCCCGAAGAAGTACTTCGATCGGCCATGTTTACAGAGGATTACCGCCAGATGGTGATTGTGAAAGACATCGATTTTTATTCGATGTGCGAGCACCACATGTTGCCCTTTTTCGGCAGGGCACATGTAGCCTATATCCCCAATCATCAGATCACAGGACTGAGCAAAATAGCAAGGATAGTAGAAATTTTTGCCCGCCGCATGCAGGTTCAGGAGCGCATGACTACTCAAATCAAGGAATGTATTCAAAAAACACTCAATCCTCTGGGTGTGATGGTAATTCTGGAAGCACAGCATTTGTGTATGCAGATGCGGGGCGTACAGAAGCAAAATTCAATCACCACCACATCAGATTTTGCCGGAGTTTTTCAGCAGGCAAAGACCCGGGAAGAGTTTATGAATCTGATAAAGAGGTAGGTTTTTATCCAGAGGAGCTTATTTTTTCAGTCGATAAGCTTTCACAGCATTCCCCCCCATTATTTTTGCCTGTTCTGCTGCATCGAGTTGTGCGATATAATCCATTACTACCTGCATGGTTTGATTGTATGTGCCAGCCACTAAGCACACCGGCCAGTCGGATCCAATCATCAGCCGGTTGGGTCCGAAAGCTTCCATCACTACATCCAGATAAGGTTTTATCCCGTCGGGAGTCCAGTTGTTCCAGTCGGCTTCGGTAATCATGCCCGATAGTTTGCAGTACACATTAGGTCGTTTGGCTAATTCGCTGATATGTTCTTTCCAGGGAGAGATTATTCCTTTGCTTATCAGTGGTTTGGCAATATGATCGACCACGAAGGTCTGTTCCTGACTCAAAGAATCGACAAATTGCAGCGTATTTACAAGATGTGAATGAAAAATGAGAATGTCGTATGTCAGATTATATTTTGAGAGCAGACTTACACCCCGAACGAAATCCTTTCGCAGCATAAAATCAGCATCAGGCTCATCATGTATTACATGCCTCAGCCCGCAGGCTTTCGGATGGGCCGCAAACCGACTGATTTGAGCTTCAGCATCAGCGCTGCACAGGTCGACCCAACCAACAACCCCGAGTATGTGAGCATGTTCGTTGGCCAGTTTCAGAAGCCAGTTAGTTTCTTCCAATGATTGCCTGGCCTGCACTGCTATTGAACCCGTAAACCCATTTTCTTTAAGCAGAAGTTTCAAATCATCCGGTAAAAAATCACGGCGTATAATGTCCATGGCATCATTCATCCAACCATAGTCTTGCAGGTTGAAATGCCAGTAATGCTGATGACTGTCGATTTTCATGATGTGTTTTGTTGTAATAGGTTGGTTTTCGAATTATTTGAATCCAAGCAGGGTTTTGAAAAGACCAATTCTGCTTTTTGCAATTAGTCGGCACATGATAACAGGCAGATAAATACCCACCACAACACTCAGTAGCGACATGATGATTAGATGATTGGGCAATCCGGTTTTTTGGGGCTGTTTTGCATATTCGGGTTACTATCAGTTGATAACCATGATTTTAGTGATAGCACTTTGGGTGCCGTCCTCACTGGCACAAATGGCCAGATAAATACCGCTGCTCACTTTGCGACCATTCAGATCTTTGCCATCCCAGGTGGCAATGCTACCATTGGATACAGTCTGATAAATGAGATTACCATTGACATCAGTAATTTTCACCTGGGTTTTGGCAACTAAACCAGTAATAGTGATGATACCATTGTAATTTTCACGCACAGGATTGGGGTATGCATATACATCTCTGAAAGTTGATGATGCTTCGGCAGCATCGCTCTGGAACGAAATCAGTCCGGCACTGGTGCCAATAAATACTTCACCGGTAACAGGATTGATGTTGAGCGACATGATAAAGTTCGAAAGCAAAGGCGAATTTTCTTTTGTAAAGTGATAAATCGTTTCCTGACCATTCTCCGACATCAGATACAAACCGGATGATTCGGTTCCCAGCCATTTGCGGTTGGCTCCATCGATGGCAATCGCCCTTATTCTCTCATTTTGTAGCAGATAATCGGCTTGACCTGTACCGTCGTTTCTTGGAATCTTCACTCTCGAACAGGTATAACCAGGGTCAAATGCCCGACCGGGGTTATAAAACAACAGGGGTCCGATATCAGTACCCAGCCATACAACACCGTTTTTGTCCTGCGCAATGCTGAATATAAAACTGGGAGTCAGATAACTACCTATATTTTCGGAATCCTCGAACCTGCTGAAAAAAATACTTTTATCGTCGCTCTGGTCCTCCAGCGTTCCATGATCATCCCAAATAAAGACCCCCGGTCTTTTTCTCACCGAAGGCACCCATTTCTGATTTGGGTTCTGATTAGAAATGAGAATCTTACCCAAAGTTTCCTGCGAAGAAGAAGCAAAATAAAGTTGTGTCCATTCACCGTTGTTTTTCAGGATTTTGATGCCATGGCCCGTGTCCATATTAGCCAGAAACAAATTCCCGTTTTGGTCGAACACAGCACCATCGAGCCGTATGTAGTTGGTAGGATGAGCTGGAACCACTGTAAAAAGCGGGCTGTTTAAATGGTTATACCAATTCACCATTTGATTATTTTTAAACTCATACAATCCGGTTCCGTATGAAGTAACAAAAAAATGATCCGGATCTTTAGGATTCACAGCGACATTCATGAAATCAAGCGCATAGATACCCGTCTTGGGATCAGCAACTTCGCGTGCGTGGAGGTTATTCCACACACCATTTTCGTAAATCATCACCACCCCGTGCCGGTTGAACTGGGAAGCAAATCGCCCACCATTTACCATGAACATTTTTTCTCCGGCAAAAGTAATATCCCATGGGATATTCACTGCAGGTCCGGGGGGTTTATATGCCTCAATATGGCGTACACCACCATTTCTGAATTTGTATGATATAACTCCCTGGCTACCGGCACCCACCCAGTAAGCATCGAACAGCGGATCGTATTCGATGAATGGTGAGGTACTCATAGAAAAAATATTACTTTGGAATTGTTCGTCAAAAACATGTACTATTTCAGATTGAGTATTAGCGATAAGTTTACCGTTAGAAATTCTGCATGCGCTGAATGACACTTCGGGAAGCAATTGTGTCCAGCTCAAATCACTATTCTGCACAAACATTTTTCCACCCCTCAGCAGGATTAGTTTTGAACCAAAAGACAAAATATTTTGAAATGCTCCCTGATCAGGCAAATTTGTCTCTAATGACCAAAATTCGAAATTAACAAGATTTCGGTTTTTAACATCAGCTGAATAAACAGCGTTGGAAGTAATGGCGTAAATTCTATCATTATGAATCGTAGTGCCGATTATCTTGATTTCGGTTGCATTGGGCCCAATGATATAAGTGTCAGCTATTTCGCGTTTAGCCATATTGAGCAGTAATATACCGAAATCAGTTGAAAGATATGCCATACTACCCTGAAAGAAAATATGATTGATATTCTTGCTGGAGCTGAGATGTTTATTGCGCAAATCGGGAACATTGTTCACACCGGCCGAATGCATGATATCAATATTTCCGTTACTGTAAACTACTAATAGTTGATTATTGGCTTTATCAAAGTCAATGCTTGCAATCTGAGTGTCGTTCAAACCACTCATTTTACTGTAAAACTCTATATCGCCATCGTTTTTATCAACCGAGAAAAGTGCTCCTTCACTTATGGCGTACACTTTATTCTCTGATTGGGCGATTTGGGTAACAATGTTGTAGGCAAGGTGAGTTCTCCACTGACCCATGCCTATATTGGCGAAACCGTGTAGTGAACACAGCAAAAGCAATAAAACAGGTATTTTAAGTTTCATGATTGATCAAAAATTGAATTAATTCATTAACAGCTAACGCTCTGTGACTGATTTTATTTTTCTCATCGCTTCCCATTTCTGCAAAAGTTTGTGAAAAACCTTCGGGAACAAAAATCGGATCGTAACCGAAACCGGTTTTTCCTCTTTTTTCGTTGATGATTTCGCCTTGCACAATGCCTTCGAAATAGTGGGTTTTCCCGTCCAGTATCAATGCAATAATGGTTCTGAAACGTGCCTTGCGGTTGACTTTGTTTTGTAGTTCGGCAAGCAGCATTTCAATATTACGTTCCGCATTTCCGTCTTCGCCGGCATATCGGGCTGAATATACCCCGGGTCTTCCATCAAGCGCTTCCACTTCGAGACCGGTATCGTCGGCAAAGCAATCCATCCCGAACTTCCGATGTACATGCAGGCTTTTCAGCAGTGCATTTCCCTCAAGGGTGTCGGCTGTTTCGGGGATATTATCAAAACATTGTATGTCGGCTAAGCTGAGAATGCTGATTTTTTCTCCTAAAACAGCGCTAACTTCATCGAGTTTATGTTTGTTGTTGGTGGCAAAAACTAATTTTTTCATCCTTGTAAATCATTCAAATGCATGCAAAGATAATGCTTTTCAGTAAGAAAAGTTCAGAGATTTACGTTTTCGTAGTGTGTGAATCAGGGCATCCCGAAAAAAATACTATTTTTGTGAGCAGTTTTAGAGAAGTTAACAAAAGTATGTTATTTAACCGCCTCCCTGAGAGGTATCCTGAATCATGTCGAAAGAACAAAGAATTAATTTCAGTAGTAAGTTGGCTGTAGTAGCAGCCGCAGCAGGTTCGGCTGTGGGGCTGGGTAATATATGGCGATTCCCCTACGAACTGGGGCAGTATGGTGGTGCTGCCTTTCTGCTCGTTTATCTGGCCTTCGTGATTTTACTGGGCATGCCGGTGATGATGTCGGAGTTTGTAATTGGCCGCATGGGCCAGTCTGATGCCGTGGGTTCATTCAAAAAGCTTGCACCGAAAAAGCCATGGTGGCTCATTGGAATCATGGGTGTGATCACTTCATTCCTGATCATGGGCTTTTATTCCGTGGTTTCGGGCTGGACCTTGGAATATATTTTTCAGGCCATAGGCAATAAATTTGCGAATCGGGATACCGCAGAACTGGCCACAGTGTTCACAGATTTCAGTTCCGATACACTCCGTCCACTCCTATGGATGGCCGTTTTTATGGTTATTTCAGCGGTTATCATCATGATGGGAGTGAAGAACGGTATCGAAAGAAGTACCAAATTCATGATGCCCTTGCTTTTAATTATCATCATTGCGTTGGGTATCAGGTCGGTAACTTTGCCCGGAGGCATCGACGGACTGCGCTTTCTTTTTCAGCCCGACTTCAGTAAAATCAATTCAGCAGTAGTTCTGAGTGCCATGGGGCAGGCCTTTTTCTCTCTAAGTCTGGGAATGGGCTGCATGATCACTTACGGGTCATACATCAACCGCAAAAACCATCTTTCACATACTGTTTTGGAAGTTACAACGTTGGATACACTTGTAGCTGTTTTAGCATCAATTGCTATTTTCCCGGCAGTTTTTTCGCTGGGAATTAATCCCGGTCAGGGGCCTGAACTCGTTTTTATCACCCTGCCAAATGTATTTGCACAAATGCCCGGGGGGTATATCTGGGCAATTCTCTTTTTCATTTTACTGGCCGTTGCCGCCTTAACTTCGGCTATTTCGCTCATGGAAGTGGTAGTGGCATATCTTGTGGAAGAAGTGAAAATAAAAAGACTCTCTGCCACCATCCTCGTAACGATTGGAATCATGTTTTTCGGTGTTCTGGCATCGCTCTCATTCGGAGCATGGAAAGACGTAAAAATCATGGACATGAACTTCTTCGATTTATTTGATAATCTCACTTCGAAGGTGTTGATGCCCTTGGGCGGATTGTTCATTTCTCTGTTTACAGGCTGGGTGCTCGATTCGAAAAAGGTAAGGGAAGAAATAAGTACCCATGGAAAATTTTCAGTACGCTTTTTCCCACTGTTCCTTGTGCTGGTAAGATATGTAGTACCCGTTTTTATCATTCTGGTTATGCTTAATCAGCTTGGTTTAAGCAAGTTGCTGGGATTTTGAAAAACTAAATATATGTCATAATGAAAAAGTTACTTCCGGCAATTCTTTTGCTTTGGCTGACAGTCTCACTGCAGGCGCAGCAGGAACAATCGAAATACCTGCTTACCAATGTGCATCAGCACTGTGGGCTGTCCATTGTTGAGTTTAGGGATCCGTATTTGTCGATACTCCATTATCAGGGAATGGGCATGCGGCTCGGCGCTAATTACACCAGGTTTTTCAATGCGGAAAACAACCTCCTCTCGCATACTTCGCGCATTTCGGGCATGACTGCACTTACAGTGAATCCTGAAAGTACTGCTTCGATGATTTATATGGGCGGCACTGCCTCGTGGGGGATGCAGTATCATATCAGAACCAATAAAAATTTGATGCTTACCGCCGGTGGAAATATGGAAGGAGAGTTTGGCTATCGCATGAATTCAAGAAATGTTAATAATCCGGTGAATATCGACCTTGCTGCCAATCTCAACGGAACAGTTACGGCGCGTTATTTTATTCATACAAAAAAAAGGGTGATGGAAATTCATGCCTCTTATGAATTGCCGTTGATGGGTATGATGATGGTTATGCCACCGGGTATGCTGTTTTATGAACTGAGCAACTCAGGGAACTTCGCTTCGGTGTTGCATCAGTCGGGTTTAAAAAACAGGCAGGGGCTACGACAAACTTACAGGATAGATATTCCGTTTCGTAGAAGCACCTGGTCGTTCGGACTGAGATCGAACATGTTGCGGTATCAGGTCAACAATCACATCTATGGCATGGATGAGGTTGGGGTTTTTCTCGGCATAACGTATGATACCTACCGTTTTGCAGGAAGAAAAAGGCCCGTTCCGGCAAACTTTGTTTCACCTAAATACTGAGAATAATGAAAAAGTTCAGATATTTTATTGTTACACTGATTTTGCTCCCATTATTTTCGGCCTGCATAGAGGATGTGCCGGTTTACAATAACACCTACCGCGATAATTTCGATGCACTTTGGAAGATCATCGACACCAAATACTGTTTTCTGGACGAAAAGGGCATCAACTGGGATTCGGTTTACCAGGTTTATGAGCAGCGTTTGGGTACCGACACAGTGAGTGAAATACGCTTTTTCGATGCCATGGCCGAAATGCTTGCTGTGCTTAAAGATGGGCATGTGAACCTCTATTCGGCTTTCGACCGTAGCCGTTACTGGAAATGGTTTACCGATTATCCCGCGAATTTCAGTCTGAGTTTGGTACAGGGAGAGCGATATCTGGGTAAAAAACATCGTAGTGTAAACGGTCTTCGTTATCAGCGTATTGCGGGCGGGAAAGTCGGGTATATTTACTATTCGAGTTTCGGCGATGACTTTTCGGATCAGAATTTCAGATATATCATTCAGTATTTTGCCGAATGTAAGGGTATCATCATCGATGTACGAAACAATGGAGGTGGTTCGGCAGAGATGTCAAACAAGCTTGCTTCATATTTCTTCGACAGAGATACCGTGAGTTTGTATATGAAACATAAAACCGGTCCGCGCCATACCGATTTTTCGGAACCCATTCCACTGAAAACCAATGCAAGCAAAGGCACCAAATGGTCGAATCCGGTAGTAGTACTCGCCAACCGCTCATCGTACAGTGCTACCAATATGTTCGTTTGCAGGATGAAGGATTGTCCGCGCGCAACCATTATCGGCGACCGGTCGGGCGGGGGAGGAGGCATACCCATGTCGAGCGAAATGCCCAACGGGTGGATGGTGCGCTTCTCGGCCAGCCCAATGTTCAATGGACAAATGCAAAGCATCGAATACGGCATCGATCCTGATGTTTTTGTATCACTCGATGCGGAAGATGCTGCCAGGGGTATCGACACCCTGATTGAATACGCAGTGCAGTTGTTAGACCCATAACCACCATCATGAGAAAGCTGAAAATCACGGAATTGCCCCGTTTGACTCCCGATGAGTTCAGGCAAAGGAATAAAACCCCCTTGGTCGTGGTACTCGACGAAGTGAGAAGTCAGCACAATGTGGGTTCGGTTTTCCGTACTGCAGATGCTTTTCTTGTGGAAGCTGTTTATCTTTGCGGAATTACTTCCACCCCACCGCACCCCGAAATTCACAAAACAGCTTTGGGAGCCGAACATAGTGTTTTGTGGAAATACTTTGAAGATACAGCAGTTGCCGTAAAGGAATTAATCGACGATGGTTATGTGGTTTTTGCTGTTGAACAGGCTGAAGGCAGCCAGATGCTCGGGCAACTTCATCTTGGCGAAAAGCCAAAATTAGCTGTGATACTGGGCAATGAAGTGAAAGGCGTACAGCAGAGAATCATCGACATGTGCGATGGTTGTATTGAAATTCCGCAGTTTGGCACCAAACATTCGCTGAATGTGAGTGTAGCTGCCGGAATTGTTGTTTGGGAACTTTTTAATATGCTTACCAATGGACTGGAGAGATAAACTGAATCAGATGAAAGAGTCGTTGCCTCAGGGAGATGAGCCCGCTACTCCCGAAGTAACTGAAATTCAACCCAAAAAGCAAACCGACCCCCTGCGTGTGGAGCTCGACAAGCGCAACGGCAAGCTCAATACCCTAATCAGCGAGTTTCAGGGAACAGATGATGAACTGAGGGACTTAGCACGAATGCTCAAAGTTAAATGCAGCTCGGGAGGTTCCTGTCGCAATGGCGAGATACTCATACAAGGCGATTTCAGGCCGAAAATTGCCTCGATACTGACGGAGTTGGGTTATAAAGTGAAGCGGATAAATTTCAGGTAGTTGAAGAAAACGAAGCTGTTGAGGCTAAGCGAGCCAAAGGAGCTATGCACACCGTTGGTTCTTTGATAAATCAAGTCATTTATTGTTTTATCAATTATTTATTATATTTTTGCAGTTCCGAAACCAGCATTTCGGAACTGCTTGTTTCGCTACAATAAATTAACAATTTAAAATGAGATTTTACAATAGAGAAACTGAATTGGAACGTTTAAAGCAAATTCAGCAATTATCGCTCGAAAATGCTCAGTTTACGGTGCTTACAGGGAGACGTCGTGTAGGAAAAACACAATTGTTATTGAAATCCACTGAAGGTCAGCCTACCTTATACTTCTTTGTTTCGCGAAAGGCCGAATTGTTTCTATGTCAGGATTTTGTAGATGAAATAAGCAATAAACTACAAATACCCATACTTGGATCTGTTCAAAATTTCAGTTCGCTATTCAAGTATCTTATGCAACTCTCAGCCACCCGAAGTTTTAATTTGATTATTGATGAATTTCAGGAATTTTTAAATATCAATCCTTCAGTTTACAGCGATATGCAGCGTGACTGGGATACTTTGAAAGAACAAAGCAAAATAAATTTGCTTGTTTGTGGCTCGGTTCATTCCTTAATGTATAAAATTTTTGAGGATTACAAAGCTCCACTTTTTGGGCGTGCCACCAATATTATGCGTATAAAACCCTTTCAGGTGTCAGTTTTGAAATTAATTTTGTTCGATAATAATCCCAATTATACCTCAGAGGATTTACTCGCTCTTTATGCTTTTAGTGGTGGAGTGGCAAAGTATGTTCAGTTTTTTGTCGACAATAAAGCGTTAAATATCAACAAAATGCTGGATTTTATCATTAAAGAAGATTCATCGTTTGTTGCTGATGGAAAGAATATGCTGATAGAAGAATTCGGGAAAGATTATGCTGTATATTTTACAATCTTATCAGCAATTTCCCGGGGAGAAAACACGCGTGCAAAAATTGAAGCGGTAGTAGGAAAAGAAATTGGTGGTTATCTAACCAGAATGGAAAATGATTATAGTTTAATAAGTAAGAGCGTTCCATTGTTTTCAAAATCAGAAACCAAGAATGTACGATATGTGTTGCAAGACAATTATTTAACTTTCTGGTTTCGATTTATTTATAAGTATAGCTATATGATAGAAATAAATCAGTTTGCTGAACTTCGGAAAATTATTGAAAGAGACTATACGATTTTTAGTGGAAAAGTTCTGGAGAAATATTTCCGGGAAAAATTCATCGAACAAGGCGGTATTACGAAAATTGGTGGATATTGGGATAAAAGTGGCGAAAATGAAATAGACCTTATTGTGCTCAATGATAACGAAAAAACAGCACAATTCATAGAGATAAAACGTAATGAAAAGCATATTCGATACAATTTATTAAACGAGAAATCAGCAAATATGCTGGTGAAAACCAAAGAGCTTAAATCATATAAAATTAACTACCTTGGGCTTTCGATGGAAGATATGTGAAATTAATCATAGTTATGATATAAGAC
>CAYGJI010000024.1:0-6833 GCA_964350125.1 uncultured Paludibacter sp.
AATTTTCGGGCTTTAAACTTACTTTTACCAACACCTTCAGATAATTAAAGCATTTTCGGGAGTTTATTGTCCTGTTTTTGAGGATTTAATTGTATCTTTGAGCCCGAATATCAATAGTTTAAAATTATAACGTAATTTTTGTATGAATGTAGTTACAAAAACCATCGCATTGGGCGATGGAAGAGAAATCAGCATTGAAACCGGAAAACTGGCAAAGCAGGCCGACGGTTCGGTGATGGTTCGTATGGGCAACACCATGTTGCTGGCTACCGTTTGTTCTGCCAAAGATGCAGCTCCCGGTACCGATTTTATGCCGCTTTCGGTGGATTATAAAGAAAAATTCTCCGCTTTCGGACGTTTCCCGGGAGGTTTCCTTCGCCGCGAGGGCCGTCCGTCGGATTATGAAATTTTAGTTTCGCGTTTGGTCGATCGCGCTTTGCGTCCGCTTTTCCCCGACGATTATCATGCTGAAACCTTTGTGAATGTAATGCTTTTCTCAGCCGACGGGGTAGATATGCCTGATGCATTAGCAGGCCTGGCTGCGTCTGCAGCTTTGGCTGTTTCCGATGTTCCGTTCAACGGGCCCATTTCCGAAGTACGTGTTGCCCGCATCGATGGAAAATTCGTATTGAATCCTACTTTCGCCCAGCTCGAAACCGCAGATATGGACGTCATTGTAGCTGCCACACTCGACAACATCATGATGGTGGAAGGTGAGATGAAAGAAGTAAGCGAAGAGGATTTGCTCGAAGCTATGAAAGTGGCCCATAAAGCTATCAAGGTGCATTGCCAGGCTCAGATTGAGCTGATGGAAGCTGTGGGTAAAACGAAAAAACGCGAATACTGCCACGAAGAAAATGATGAAGAGTTGAAAAAGGATATCTGGGCAAAAACCTACGATAAAGTATATGCTTTTGCTGCTTCCTGCAATACCGATAAGCACTCACGTGTTGAAAACTTCGAAGCCGTGAAGGCTGAATATATTGCCGGTCTCGACCCCGAAGTGGCTGAAGCTAAAAAAGGGCTGATTGGTAAATATTACCACGATGTGGAAAAAGAAGCCATGCGCCGTTCTATCCTCGATGAAGGCAAACGCCTCGACGGTCGTAAAACCACCGAAATTCGCCCAATCTGGTCGGAAGTGGATTATCTGCCCGGAGCACATGGGTCCGCTGTTTTTACCCGTGGCGAAACTCAATCGCTTACTACCGTAACGCTTGGAACCAAACAGGATGAAAAAATTGTGGATGAAGCATTGAATCAGGGAAAAGAAAGATTCCTGCTGCATTACAACTTCCCACCTTTCTCAACAGGTGAAGCCCGTCCTTCCAGAGGAACCGGCCGCCGCGAGATTGGACATGGAAACCTCGCTTTCAGAGCGCTGAAACCCATATTGCCCGAAAACTATCCTTATGTAGTACGTATTGTTTCCGACATACTCGAATCCAACGGTTCATCATCGATGGCCACTGTATGTGCCGGCACATTAGCACTGATGGATGCAGGGGTAACTATCAAAAAACCTGTATCGGGCATTGCCATGGGACTCATTTCCGAAAATAAAGGAAAAAACTTCGCCGTTCTTTCAGATATTTTGGGAGATGAAGATCACCTGGGAGATATGGACTTTAAGGTAACCGGAACCAAAGATGGTATCACTGCCACACAGATGGACATCAAAGTGGATGGATTATCTTTCGAAATTCTGGAAACAGCACTTCGCCAGGCAAGGGAAGGTCGCTTACACATTCTTGGTAAAATGACTGAAACACTGGCCGAACCACGCGAAGACCTGAAACCGCACGCTCCGCGAATCATTGTAATGTTCATCCCGAAAGAGATGATTGGCGCAGTGATAGGCCCTGGTGGCAAAATCATTCAGGGTATGCAGGCCGAAACCGGTGCAGTTATCTCGATTGAGGAAATCGGCGATCAGGGACGTGTTGAGATTGCAGCTAACAACAAAGCCGCTATCGATGCAGCCGTTGCCAAAATCAAAGGTATCATTTCCATTCCTGAAGTTGGAGAGATTTATCCTGCCAAAGTGAAATCTATCATGCCTTACGGTTGTTTTGTTGAATTCATGCCAGGCAAGGAAGGATTGCTCCACATTTCTGAAATCGACTGGAATCGCATCGAAAAGATGGAAGATTCGGGCATCAAAGAAAACGATATGATTGAAGTGAAGCTCCTCGATATCGATGCTAAATCCGGAAAATTCAAACTTTCGCGGAAGGCCATCCTCCCAAGACCGCCGAAAGAAGAGAAAAAATGATGCTTTCGTAATATTTTTGATGAAACTGCAATTCCTTAGAGGGGTTGCAGTTTTTTATTGGATTCATGCTATGATAACGTTCACGCCAAATCGATGAGACTTCGCAAAAAAGGAAGCGTACTTCTTTACAGACCCGGCGTGAGAGTTTAACTATCAGCATAAAAAATTTACCAGGTGAAACCAACTCAGTTTATACAAATTTAAATACCAAATTCACACCAAATAAAAAACTAAAGAACTATATTTGTGAGTCAAAAAAAACACAAAATGAAGAAAGCCACAACCACAATAATTTTACTCCTTATAACGCTGATTTCATTTCCCCAAAATGCGGTTGAAAAATTCATCGGAAGCGACGTGTTTAAAAGCTCCAATATCAGCATCTTAGTGCGAAACATGAAAACCGGCTGCACACTTTATTCCCATAGACACCAATATGCAGTTATTCCGGCTTCGACAATAAAAACAATTACTACTGCAACAGCTTTAGAAATTTTCGGTGCCGATTTCCGTTACGAAACACGCATCGAGCATGACGGCTCAATCAGTCAGGAAGGGGTTTTAAACGGTAATATTTATATTGTAGGTTGCGGCGACCCCACCTTAGGTTCTTCGAAAATGGGCGATAAAACATTTATGCAGCAATGGATCGAAGCTATACACAATGCTGGCATCAAAAAAATCAACGGTAGCATTATTGCCGACGAAAGTCGGTTCGACAACGAAGGGCCAAATCCGAAATGGACATGGGATGATATTGGAAACTACTACGCACCGGGGATTTACGCCCTGGCCTACCTTGACAACACGCTGCGGGTCACCTTCAAATCGGGTGCCATCGGCACAATTCCAGAGATCATAGAAATGTTGCCCGAAATAGAAGGTCTGACCATCGAAAACAATCTCAAAAGCAGCAAAATAACCTTCGATAGTGCTTATTTTTACGGAGCACCACGCAGTTTTGCACGTTCGGTAAGAGGCGAAATACCCGCCAATAGAGCTGCATTTGTTGTAAGGGCCGAACTACCTAACCCCGGTTTACAACTGGTCACCGAATTGCATCAGCAACTCAACTCCAATGGCGTGGTTATCAATGGCCCTCCGGGCAGCACCAATCAATCAACATCTTTTTCATTTCCGCCATCCGGGCCACGCATACATTTCTACAGCCATTTCTCTCCTCCGCTGAAAGATATCGTAAAGGAAGCCAATGAAAAAAGCAACAACTTCTACACCGAACAGATATTCAAATCCCTGTCGTTAAGGCAGAATGCAGTAGCAACCAACAACTTATCGAAGCAAATCGCAAGGAACTTTTGGCAAACGAAAGGGCTGGATGTCAGTCAGCTCTTCCAGGAAGATGGTTCAGGATTAACGCCAACCAATGCTGTATCGGCACAATTTTTCGTGGATTTGATGCAGTATATGTATCAGAAAAGTGAGCATAAAGATGCTTTTTTACAAAGTCTGGCCATTGCCGGAAAAACCGGAACTTTGGCCGGCATACTAAAGAAAACTCCTTTGGATGGGAAAGTTGTTGCCAAAAGTGGCACCATCGCCCGGGTTCGTTGTTACACCGGCTATATGTTTCACGACAACAACGAATGGGCTTTCGCAGTTTTGGTCAATAATTCAGGAACTAACTCGTGGCAAACCCTGCGTAGAATTGAAGATTTATTGGTTGAAATCAGCAAGGGAAAATAATTAATCATTCACATCGAGAATTCTCTGTATATTGTTTTTGTGCCCATAAAGAACCATGAGATCGCCCTTTTTCAGCAAAGTATCTGCCGAAGCCACACCCTGTATGTCAAGCTTTGAGACTTTTTTGAAAACGCCCAGCAAATTTCTTTCGGTTGTGTTTTTCATGATAGTAAGCACTATCACATGATGATTGGGGCTGAATCCAACGTCGCGTATCGTTTTCCCATCATACTTCGGAGGAATTTCTGCTACAACAATACTATATTTGTCTGTCAACTCGAATGAATCAATCACACTATTGTTTGATAGTTTCTTTGCCCATCTCTCAGCAGTTTCTTCTTCGGGTCTGACAATTTCAGTGACCCCCATGGCCTCAAGTATTGTTTCGTGCAAGGGTGAAACAGCACGACTTATCAGCCTGGGCACCTTCATTTTTTTCATCAGGGCAGTTGTAAGAATATTGGAACCTTCGTTTTCTCCAATACTGACCACTACCACATCAGTATTTTTCAGTGGTAAATTCTTCACAGAATCAGGGTGCCTGCAATCCAGACATATCGCCTGTGTTATCTGTTCCTTTATCTCTTCAATTTTTTTGATTTGCTCGTCCACTCCAATCACTTCATGTCCCATCTGAGTAAGCTTTACAGCAAGTGAAAATCCAAAATTGCCAAGTCCGATAATTATAAACTTCATAATTTCAATAAATTAATTGATTAATACATTTTCCTGAGGATATCTGTAATTCTCTGATGCTATCTTTTTGTAAACTGATATAAGCAGTGTGAGCATTCCCACCCTGCCCAGAAACATGGTTGCAATGACAATTACTTTACTTATATCATTCAATTCAGCTGTGATTCCTCTACTCAAACCTACAGTGCTGAAAGCTGATACAACTTCAAATACAATATCAGTTAGTTGCAAATTCCTCTCTGTGATAATCAACAAAAGTACTGAGATGAAAATAACCAGCAACGACAGAAAAATGATCGCAAATGATCTTTGTACAGAAATCAGTGGTATCTCACGGTTGAAAATCTCAAGACGTGTTTTTCCGCGTACAATACTAATTACATTCATCGCTGCAATGGCCAGGGTACTGGTTTTAATACCACCACCGGTTGACCCTGGCGATGCTCCCACCCACATCAAAAAAATCAGTAATAAAGTAGTTGGAATTGTTAATTCAGCTGTGTCCACAGTATTAAATCCGGCAGTTCTTGCAGTTACTGAACCAAAAAAAGCAGTAATAACCTTACCTGCAATTGAATGTCCGCTCAGTGTATTATTGTATTCCAACACTAAAAATGATATCGTGCCAAACAACAAAAGAATCAACGTTGTAATTAAAACAATACGTGTATTCAGGTTAATAACCCTGGGGTAAACAAGCCTCCCGCGTCTGAATATTCTGAGAAAAACAATCAAAAACTTCAATCGGACTAATTTTAATAAATTTAACACAATCGGAAAACCTATACCTCCTACAATAATTAAAAAAGCAATTATCAGATGAAAACCATAACTGAATGGCATACTAAACAAGCCCTGCTCTAATGTTGAAAAGCCCGCATTACAAAAAGCAGAAATTGCATGAAAAACAGAAAAGTATAATTTTGCATATACAGAAGAAAAATGCACACTATCTAATGCATAAAAAATGGATAATGCGCCTATACCTTCAATCAAAAATGTGATGATAATAATTTTTGCAAGAACTGAAAAAACTTCAGCAATTTTCTCGGTATTTGTTATTTCCTTTAACATTAGCTGGCTCTCATAGCTTAAAGCTCCCCTGAAGAAGTAACTGAAATAACTTGCAAAAGTCATAATTCCAATCCCTCCTGCCTGAATCAGAAACAGCACAATCCATTGTCCTAAATGAGTAAAACTGGTACCTGTGTCAACAACAGTTAATCCGGTAACACAAACAGCGCTGGCTGAAGTAAATAAAGCATCAATCACTCGTATTCCCTCATAAGTTGCATTAGGCATCAGTAATAACAGGGTACCAATAATGATTAAAAACAAAAAACTAAGAATAAAAAGCAGACCAGGACTGATTGAAGTTCTTCTTAAATCTATTTTCAAAGCAGAAAACTCCCTGATAAAAACGATTAATATCCCAACATATAACCAATTAATACCTGTCATTTGAGTTGCGGAGAAAAACTGCCATTGCAATAAATGAGTGCCTGCTATAAGCAACAAAAAAACAAAAAAAACAAAGTCGAGCGGGATGGTTGTAAATTTAGGTCTGGATTTTATGAATAAATATCGAATGGGAATCGAAAGAAGACCCATAACTACCGAAAAAATATAAAAACCAATGATGATTGATGTAACACCTGCCTGTTTACTGAATCCAAAATCGACAATAAATAACAGCACCGAAAAAAGCCCTGATAAAAAAGGCACTCTTCGTGTAAGATAAAATAGACTCTTGCCGATTTGCTGCATGATGACACTTAAGATTGTCGCGGAAATGAATCGTATGAACCGACTTGCTTTCTGCTACCATGCAAACTTACATAAAAACAACGAAAGAGTTCTCTACATCAACATAAATTCATTCGTTTTATCATTAATTGAATACTATTTAGCCATTGGTAAAAGTCAATTGAAACTGATGAATATTTCATTCTTAATGACAAACCTAACAAAACAAACTCAAAAGGATAACAAATTATCGTTTTTCTTGCTAAAAAAATAAAAATATCATATCTTTGCGCCCGTTAGGCTTTGAATTAAAAAATAAGTTCATATTTTATGCAGGGTGCTTGTGACTCAGGCACTCGTTTTTTTGATAAAAATAAACTTCTTTGTCCGATATATCTTTGACGGGAAATAC
>CAYGJI010000024.1:6843-32966 GCA_964350125.1 uncultured Paludibacter sp.
GAATTACAAATACTAAAAATTTCAAATTCACCATGAAGGAGATTAAGTTTTACAGTGGGGAGCAACTTCCCCTCGAGTTGCACAAAACACGTATTGTTCAAAAGCTTCATCTGGTTCCCATCGAACGGCGTCTCGAAGCGCTGTACGAAGGCGGATTCAACACTTTTCAGTTGAGCACACTCGATGTGTTTCTCGACATGCTTACCGACTCCGGAACCAATGCCATGAGCGACAATCAACTGGCTGCCATGATGCAGGCCGACGATGCCTATGCCGGATCACAAAGTTATATAAGACTTGAGAAAGCAGTTAGGGATGTGATGGGCAAACAATTGCTTTTACCTGTACACCAAGGTCGTGCTGCCGAAAACATCATCGCTTTGGCTTATGTTCGTAAAGGCAGCCTTGTTCCGATGAACTACCATTTCACAACGGCCATGGCACACATCACCGACAAGGGTGGTCAAATTGCTGAATTGCTGTATGATGAAGCATATGTGATTAATTCAGATCATCCTTTCAAAGGGAATATGAATATGGAAAAATTAGAGGCGGTGATTAAGCAACACGGTGCAAAAAACATTCCCTTCATTCGCATGGAAGCTTCGACCAACCTGATTGGAGGACAGCCCTTTTCGGTGCAAAACCTGCGTGATGTACGCTCTATGGCCGACAAGTATGGTATTAGGGTGATCCTCGATTGCAGTTTGATTGGTGAAAACGCGTATCTTGTACTGCAGCGTGAAGAGGAATTCAGAAACTCTGATATGAAAACAGTGATTCATGCTATGACATCATTAGCTGACCTGTGTTATTTCTCTGCGCGCAAACTGAGTTCATCCCGCGGTGGTGGCATGTGTACCGACAATCCTGAAATTTTCAGGGAACTCGAGGCACTTGTTCCGCTCTATGAAGGATTCCTGACTTATGGAGGCATGTCGATTCGCGAAGTGGAAGCAATGGCAGTAGGTTTGTATGAAACTCTTGATGAAACGATAATCAGTCAGAGTCCAACATTTATAAAATACCTTGTCGGTGAACTCGACAAAAAAGGAATTCCGGTAATTAAGCCTGCCGGCGTATTGGGCGTTCACCTCGATGCTATGCAGATTTGCTCCCACATTCCGCAAACACAGTACCCTGCAGGAGCTTTGGCAGCTGCTTTATTCCTCATCTCGGGTGTTCGTGGTATGGAGCGTGGCTCTATCTCAAATCAGCGCGACGAGTACGGCAATGAGACTTATGCAGATATGGAGTTGCTTCGACTTGCAGTACCGCGCAGGGTTTTCACGCTGTCACAAATTAAATTTGTAGAAGACCGCGTTACCTGGCTATATGAAAACCGCCAATTAATCGGTGGTTTGAAATTTATTTACGAGCCGCCGGTACTGCGTTTCTTTATGGGTAAACTCGAACCGGTTAACGACTGGCCGCAAAAACTTGTTGCCAAATTTAAAGCTGATTTCGGTGAAAGCCTGTAAAAAGCTAATTTCATAGACCGGCTTCACACACCGAGAACAGTTTTTATTTCAAAGCACGGACGCAAATGTCACGCAGAGTACACAAAGATTAGCTTTGCGTACTCTGCGTCAAATTTTGATTCATTGCATAAAACAACACTTAACCGAAAACCATATTTTCTTTTCCATTCAAAAACCTTACATTTGCAATCAATTTGAGGGTAATATGGAAACAGACAATATTCTTTTTGCATTTGGGCTAACACTATTTGCAGGGCTTGCAACGGGAGTGGGGAGCATCATCGGATTTTTGCACAAAAAATTTAACCCCAAATTCCTGGCTGCTTCATTAGGCTTTTCAGCCGGCGTAATGATTTACGTTTCACTGGTCGAAATCTTTTTTAAAGCCAAAGACGCTCTGGTGCTCGAATTTGGAGAAAAAACCGGATACTGGTACACCATTATTGGATTTTTTGCCGGCATAGCTTTGATTGGCATTATCGACCGGTTAATCCCAACAGGTGAGAACCCGCACGAAATAAAGAAAACCCGCGATTACGACAAACCCAGTAAAAATGATAAAACCAGACTCATGCGCATGGGTTTGTTTTCAGCTTTGGCTATTGGAATACACAATTTCCCCGAAGGATTGGCCACATTCATGGCGGGTGTCACCGACCCTACACTGGGTATCAGCATAGCAATTGCCATCGCCATACACAACATCCCCGAAGGTCTGGCTATCTCTGCTCCGATATATTATGCTACAAAAAGCAAGAAAAAAGCGTTTATTCTGTCTTTTTTATCCGGTTTGGCTGAACCAATCGGGGCCATTATTGGTTATTTCTTCCTGAGTTGGTTCTTTACCGATGCCTATTTCGGATTTATATTTGCCGGAGTAGCAGGTATTATGATTTATATTTCATTGGACGAATTGCTCCCTACGGCCGAAGAGTATGGCGAGCACCATGTGGCAATATACGGTTTAATAGCCGGTATGGCTGTCATGGCTATAAGTCTGGTGTTGATGGCTTAAATAATGAACAATATTCCCCAACATACCGGTCATGTGTTATTGACCAACATTCCTGTCGGGACGATTGTGCCCTACATTCACTGGACATTCTTCTTTATGGCCTGGCGACTAAATGGTAAATACGACGGGATAGATGAAGTTTGTAATTGCTCTTCATGCAAAACCGGCTGGCTGCAAAAATTCAGTGCTGAAGAAAGGACAAAAGCTGAAGAAGCACTCAAACTTTACAAAGACGCTTTGGCAATGTTACGCAACTTCAGGGATGACACAAGTATTTCTATCAATGCTTCGCTTGGTATTTATCCGGCATTTTCCGACAACGATGATATTGTTTTTCTTGATGGAGATAAACAAGTACGCATCCCTGTACTTCGACAGCAAACACCCTCCCGGGATGGTTTCTGCTACTCCCTGGCTGATTTTCTGAAATCTGAAGATGACTACTGTGGTGTTTTTGCCACTACGGTTACAGGCACTGAAGAGCTGGCTTCCCAATACGAAAAGAACGACGACATTTATCAGTCTATCCTGATAAAAACGCTTTCCGATCGCATTGCTGAAGCAACAGCAGAGTGGTTGCACTATCAGGTGCGAATTCGATATTGGGCCTATGCACCCGATGAAACCGAAAATATACCCGAATTGTGGAAAGCTCATTATCAGGGCATTCGTCCGGCCATAGGTTACCCTTCGCTTCCCGATCAGTCCGTGATTTTTGACCTCGATCCCCTGATTCATTTTGCTGAAACAGGCATTTCGCTCACTGAAAACGGCGCCATGTACCCCAATGCCTCTGTATGCGGTCTTTACTTTGCACATCCAAAATCGAAATACTTCAATATTGGCAAAATCGACGATGAACAATTTGGCGATTATGCCCGAAGAAGAAACCTCAGCAAGGAAGCAATGAGAAAATGGCTTGCTTCAAACCTGTAATTTCAGCGTTTTTTTGTATTTTTGCGCCTTATTTACTGCATCATGCGTATCGATATCATCTCAGCCGTCCCCGAATTACTGCACAGTCCACTGAACTTTTCCATCCTCAAAAGAGCTCAGGAAAAAGGTTTGACTGAAATTGTAGTGCATAATTTGCGCGATTATGCAACCGACAAGCATCGTCATGTTGATGACTACGCTTATGGCTTCGGTGCCGGCATGGTATTAATGATTGAACCCATCGACCGAATTATCAGCAAACTGAAATCGGAACGAAACTATGACGAAATAATTTACACTTCTCCCGATGGTGAGCGATTTAATCAGTCAATGGCTAATCGGTTATCACTAACAGAAAATCTGATTTTTCTTTGCGGACATTACAAAGGCATCGACCACCGCATCAGAGAACATTGTATCACCAGGGAAATCAGTATCGGCGATTTTGTGCTCACAGGTGGTGAAATCCCCGCTGCCATGATGGTTGATGCGATTGTCAGACTGATTCCGGGAGTTATCGGCGACGAGACTTCCGCTCTTTCCGATTCCTTTCAGGACAATCTTTTAGCTCCTCCCGTGTATACACGACCTGCCGATTACAAAGGTTGGAAAGTGCCGGAAATTCTGCTTTCCGGACATCAGGCAAAAATTGAGGAATGGATGCACGAGCAATCAGTGGAGAGAACCCGCTTGCTACGTCCCGATCTTTTTAACGAAAAAACTTAAATAAATTTAAATCATGATTAAAATTGGCGTTATTGGTGGCGCAGGTTATACTGCCGGAGAACTTTTAAGAATACTCATACATCATCCCGAAGTTGAAATTGTTTTTGTAAACAGCAACAGTAATGCCGGAAATGCAGTTGCAGATGTACATAGCGGACTCATAGGTGAAACTGATCTTACATTTACTTCAGAGCTCCGGCTCGATAAAATTGATGCACTGTTTTTATGTTCGGCTCACGGCGACAGTAAAAAATTCATGGATGATAATGAAATGCCACAAAAGCTAAAAATCATCGATTTATCCGCTGATTTCCGCACAAAAAGTGCTGAACACGATTTTATTTACGGTTTGCCTGAACTGAATCGGGATGACATTAGAAATGCGAAATACATTGCCAATCCCGGATGTTTTGCCACGGCTATTCAGCTTGCACTTTTCCCGCTTGCAGCAAACGGTTTGCTCACCGATGAGGTACATATCAATGCTATTACCGGCTCTACAGGGGCAGGTGTTAAGCCTTCTTCAACATCGCACTTCAGTTGGAGAAATAACAATATCTCGATATATAAAGCATTTGGCCATCAGCATTTGCAGGAAATTGGTCAATCGGTACAACAACTCCAGCCCGGCTTCGACAAAGCACTGAATTTTATTCCGGTACGGGGAAACTTTACACGCGGAATCTATGTAACCTCCTATACCAAATGTGATTTAACCCCCGAAGAAGCAAAACTCTTGTATAAAGCCTTTTACCATGATGCAGCCTTTACTTTCATCGCTGATAAAAATCCCGATTTGAAGCAGGTAATAAACACCAACAAGGCTATTATTTATATTGAAAAACACGGAGACAAATTGCTGGTTGTATCCATTATTGATAACCTTCTGAAAGGGGCATCGGGACAAGCCGTTCAGAATATGAATCTGATGTTTGGTTTAAATGAGATAACCGGACTTGGATTGAAAGCGGTTGGTTTTTGAAATCAATAAGTTAAATAAACATAAATTGAACATGGGTGTTTCACTGCAAAAATACATGAATTCCGAAAATTTATTCACACTTCGACCCCTTGATTAACGATTTATTTCCATAATTTCTTCATTTTAACGTTATTTTTTCAGCCAGGCACAGGAAAATGCATGTAAAATAAGATCAATATTATGTTAAAAAACACAAACACAACTACATGTTGTAAGTGCAACTACTCCAATTAAAAATTGGAATGCCAAAAATATATTTATCTTTGCACTGACAAATGATTATTGCATAGATTTAATAGTTTGCAAATTTACAACTTAAGCCTCATGCAATAGTAAACAGTTGAAACTATTTATCTCAATTTATTGTATGACTTTTAACTCAAGTCCACAAATCCGTAAGGGGCAACTGCTCCTAAAAATACTTTTGTTAGCGTTTGGGATTATTTCTCAGACACTTTTGTCGGCTCAAACAACAAGAACAGTCGGTTCCGGAGGAAATTTCACGACTTTAAGTTCCGCCTTCACTGCTATTAATAATGGAACATTAACCGGAGACATCATCCTTCAAATTATAAGTAGCACAATTACTGAAACGACAACTGCAACCTTGAATGCTTCAGGTAGCGGTAGTGCAAATTACAATTCTGTCACGATTTTCCCTACCATTGATAGCTGTGTAATCGCCGGAAATCTGGCTGCACCACTCATCGACCTCAACGGAGCCAGGAATGTGACTATCGATGGAAGGGTAAACCGAACCGGCACAGCCGTCAGCATGACTATAAACAATACCAGTACGGCTGCAACAGCAGGAACCTCCACAATCAGATTTATTAACGGAGCTTCGAACAACACTGTTCAGTACTGTTTTCTTAGAGGAGCAACAACAAGTACAACTGCGGGTATTATCTTTTTCAGCACCAGTTCAGGAACTGTAGGGAATCATACAAACACAATTACTCTCAACGATATTACTTCGAGTACAGATTTAAACCGACCGGTTAATGCCATTTTCTCCTTGGCAACATCTTCTGCTCTTTCCAACAATTTGATATCCATTACAAACAACAAATTTTACAATTTTCTAAACCGTTCTATAGCGTCTTTTGGTATCAATTTCCGGAATTTCACAACTTCAACGATAATTACCGGAAACAGTTTTTATGAAACAACAAATTTTGCTCCCGATGCAAACGTTAATTATGCCATCATAACTGTAAGACATAGTGAAAGCGGGAATCATAACATATCTCATAATTTTATAGGAGGAAATGCTGCAAACTGTTCAGGAACATGGACTAAGGCCAGCACAACTGCAAATTCATTGATAGGGATCCATGCTGAAAGTTCTAATAACACCAACAATATTCATGGCAATATAATCAGAGGATGGAGCTGGTCAAATTTTTCTACAATTAGCAACATGTTTTTTAATGGTATTCGTACGGAGTCCGGGTTATTCAATATAGGTGAAAGAAACAATGGAAATGTGATAGGAAGTTCAACAGGTAATGGTTCGATTACTGTTTCAAGCAGTGCCAGCACATTCCTTTTTCAAGGTATTTTCTTAAGAGGGTTTATAAATTGCGGCTTTAATATTATCGGGTCAATCACTGCAACGAACACAGATGCAGCACTGGGCACTATGTCAATAGATGGAATTATAGCTGAAGGAAGTTCAGGAACAATTCACAACAATTTAATAGGGAGTACTTCAACAGAAAACAGCATCAATGCTGATGCCACCTGCACATCGAACAGCCAAACTGTGATCGGGATTAGCATTTCCAGTGGTGGCTTCAGAGTATCAAAAAACACAATAGCCAATCTGAGAAATGGCTCAACAAATTCTTCTACCTTAAGTGCGAATATCGGCAGAATCATCGGTATCTCATTAGGTGGCGTGAATGAAATAGTTGATAACACCATATACAACTTAACCATTTCCAACGCAAATACAAATACGAATGAAAATGGTTCAATCAGTGGAATTTCCTGCAGTTCTACATCGGGAACGAAAAAGATATGGAGAAATACTATTTATAACCTTTCAAACACCCATGCCAGTTTTTCTGGAAACGTTACAGGCATTTATGGCTCAACAACCACAACTGGTTGGCAAAGTGCCGAAATAATTAGTAATTTCATTTATGGATTAAGTGTTACCGGAGCCAATTCTACAACTGCAAGGATATACGGGATCAACCTTGCTCAGGGGCGAAACAACTGTTACAACAATGTGATTCATCTTGGTGGAGATACACGAACAGAGATTTTCGGAATCAGTGAAACAGGATCAAGTGTGAATAACAATATTTATTTTAACACAATTTACCTTAGCGGTACAGCTCCATCGGGTGCCACCAACAGATCGTATGCTTTGTTTAGCAACGCGAGCGCTACTATTCGTGATTTCAGAAACAACATACTATTTAATGCACGTTCAACCACCAATGGGAGTGGCCTGCATTATGCTATATTTTTCAATTACAGTGTAAACACCAACCTGACCACCAATTTTAACAACTATCTTGCAACGGGTACCGGAGGAGTAATTGGTAGATATGCAGGTGCAAATCATACACTTGCATCTTTAAGGACAGCTATAGGGCAAGATGCAAACAGTATCAATGTTAACCCTTCATTTGCTAATATCGGAGGTAGTGATGCTACTGACTACAAACCAACCTCCACTTCATTGAGCGGAATAAGCATTGATATTGTTAATCATGATTTTGCAGATGCAGCACGTTTAGCCACTCCTGTCATGGGGGCATTTGAACAAGTGTCTCACATGGTTGAAGTATGGAAAAGCAATGTACTACAATCAAGCTACAACAATCTGAGGGGAGCCTTTGATGCATTAAATTCAGGGATACATCACGGTATTTTACAAATCAGAATTAATGGTGTAATTTGGGAATCAGAAACGGCGGTATTAAATTCATCAGCCGGAACTATTCCCATGTATAGCGAGGTCGAAATTTATCCAACCATACATGGAGTTGAAATCAGAGGGAATTTAGATGGACCTTTGATTGATTTTAACGGAGCAGCAAGAATAACAATAGATGGAAGGGTTAATAAGGCCGACACAACCGGCATTCTTAGCATAATCAACTCAAGTACTTCGGACAATAGCATTACATCCACCATCAGATTTATTAATGACGCAAACAGAATTACAGTACAATACTCAACAATAGCGGGTTCGCAAAACAGCATCAACTCAGGGGTTGTAATGCTAAGCAGCACTTCGAGAACCCTTGGAAACGATAATATCACTTTCGATAACTGCAATTTTACTACAGCTATAAGCAACTCAAGGCCTCGAACTATGATATATTCATTAGGTTCAAATGGCTTACCAAATGACAATTTAACTATTAGCAACAGTAATTTTTACGACTTTTCAAGGATAAATACAATGGGAATTAATATTGGGAATTTTAATCGTGGCCTCACCATCATAAATAATAGTTTTTACGAAAGAAATCCACTTAATTTTAATAGTGGAGGCAGTTATACTGTAATTCAAGTTGGTGGTGGTAATAATTTCAATATCCAAGGCAATTACATTGGAGGTACCTCGCCTTTTTGCCAGGGAGGCAAACTCACAAAAACAGGAAATAATAATAACTTTTATGCAATTAGAGTGATAATCGGAAATGGCACAGAAGGCAATAATCTCATTCAGGACAATGTAATCAGCAATATTGCTTGGACAAATACTGGTAATGAGGATTTTTATGGTATTTTTGCTGAATCAACTATGACCATCAAAAACAACACTATAGGAGCATCCACAGGCACCGATGCGATTATATTTAATGCCGGTGCTTCAGGTGCTGCTTTTTACGGAATTTTCTCACACGGCCGTACAGTAGTTGATAGCAACAGAGTGGGTAGTATCCGGGCTACAAATTTGTCGACAAATTCAACTCATATTTATGGTCTTTACAAATGGGACGGAGATAGCCATTACTACAACAACCTTATCGGCAGTTTAACTACAGCAAACAGTATCATTTCAACATCGCACAGCACAGCAGCTGTGCAAGAAGTGATAGGTATTGGTATTTTTAACTCGACTCTGTCTCTTATTATTGAGAACAACATTGTTGCTAATCTCACTAATAGCACTACCAATTCAACAACTTCAACCGCTGGGTTAATCAATGGGATAAGAATTCATACTTCCATCAACGGAACTATAATAAACAAAAACAGAATTTTTAATCTTAACATTGCAAATGCGAACACAAACACAACTCATTTAGCCTCAGCAACAGGTATAGTTTTTAACAATACTTTGACTACTGGTATGAGCAGGAATACTGTAACAAACAATGAAATTTACAACATTCATAATAATAATAATAATTTTCAAGGTTTTGTTCAAGGTATTTCATTCAGAAGTAGTAGTAACTCGACAAACATTGTGAGTGGAAACTTCATATACAATCTGAGAATCGAAGGTTCAGCAGCCTCAGAATCGTCGGTAATTGGCATCCGGGCGGATAGAGGGAGTACAACTTACTCTAACAACATAATTAGCATTGGTAATAATTGCACATCACGTGTAATTGGCATTTTTGATGATGGATTTACAAACAACCCATGCAATATATATTTTAATACGATTTACATCCAAGGTACAGTTAGTGGGAATAATGCCAGAAGCATAGCATTATACAGTGCCGCCTCAGGCAACATCAGAAATTACAGGAATAATATACTCTTTAATGCACGTAGTTCTGATATCACCGGTCAACATTATGCGGTGTTTTACGAATATGCCACAGCAACTAATCTTACTGTTAATTACAACGTTTACCTGGCAAATGGATCAGGAGGAATACTTGCACGTTATGCCGGAAATAATATTAACTCACTCTCAGATTTAAGATTAGCCCTTGGTCAGGATGTTAATAGTTTAAGCGTAAATCCAGGGTTTGCAATTCCAGGGGGAACAATAGCAAGCGATTATAAACCTTCTGCGAACAATTTGATTGGTGTTGGAATTACAGAAACACCTTTAGATTACGAAGGAACAACACGTATAAATGCTCCAACAATCGGAGCATTCGAAGGACATTTATTTATGTATGTTGAAGTCTGGGAATCGGGAGCTTTCAAAACTACCTACATGAATCTGCATGACGCATTTGCTAAAATCAACGAAGGTGTCCATCGGGGAACCTTAGAGCTGAAGATAAACACCAGCACTATCGAACCTGTTACAGCGACTCTCTTTCAAAGTGGATATTTGGGAATATCGAGTTATAACAGTGTACATATATACCCCATAGTCAGCGGTTTGGCGGTTTCAGGAGTTAGTTTAAGTCCATTGATTGATCTGAACGGGGCTGATAATGTTACCATTGATGGCAGGGTAAATGCAACTGGCACTACCAAAGATATGACAATAATCAACACAACTATAATTAATAATACCAGTACTACTAACGCAATTCGACTCATTAATGATGCATCAGACAATGCAATTAAGTATTGCATTTTTCGTGTTGGAGGCAACCAACATTCACAAGGAGCAGTATTTTTTTCAACTACCACCGGCACCACTGGCAACAACAACAATATTGTTGAGCATAATACAATAACAAGTATCTCCACTCCCATTCGTTCCAATACGGGTATATTTTCCAATGGTACAGCGGGTAGAGAAAACCGAAACCTGATTATTAGGAACAACCATTTTGTTGATTTAATTAATACCTCTATTGAATCCAATATTATACATATTCATCATGCTACTACGGCGACTACGATTATCAACAACAGCATCTACCAAACAACCCCATTGGTTCCTACTGCTACAACCACAGTCACAGGAATTAATGTTAGCGGAGGTACCCATATTATCAAAGATAATTTTATTGGTGGAACTGCACCTGAATGCTCAGGAACAGCTCTGACCAAGACGAACAACCATACCAACACTTTCAACGGGATATTAGTTTCGGCTGCAACTGGTGCATTTACCGAGATTGATGGAAATAAAATATCAAACATCAACTGGCACAACAGTTTAAACCATGCATTTACCGGCATAAGAGTGTCAGCAGGAGATGTGAGAATAGGCTCAAACTCAGGAAATATCATTGGAGATTCGATGGTAGCCAATTCAATCGTTTATTCGGGAACAACTACAAATGCTAACTTTTATGGAATCCGCATAACCTCAACGGGAATTATCGAATGCCGAAACAACATCATCGCTGGTATCAGAACTAATAATCTGTCAACTAATGCGAGCAACATATATGGTATTTTGATCGAAGAAAATTCCGGACAGATCGGACAGAAAACAATTGCAGGCAATATCATCGGGAGTAAAACAATTGCAGCAAGCATCCATGCTGCCTCTAGCAGCACATCACAAATGCAGGTAGTATATGGGATTCTGAAAACAATTCCATTCCCAATCAATATCTCAAACAACCACATAGCCAACCTAACCAATGGAACCACAAATACAAACACCACCACACTTGGTTTGATTTACGGAATTACTTCAACGGCAGGTTCAAGTACCATTACGGATAATACAATCTTCAATTTGAGTATTTCCAATGCCAATAGCAGTCCACATAGTTCTTTTCCGGTAGGGGGTATTGTCACAACAACCTCGGGACCGGGCATAATAAATACAGTTACAGGAAATACTATTTATAACTTAAACAATACATTTACAAATTTTGTTGGTCATATACGTGGAATCTTTTTCTCCTCTAATGCATTTACAGCCAATACTTGCTCGAGAAACTTTATTCACTCTTTGTCAGCTCCAAATTCAAATTCAGCTACAGCTACAGGCATTTGGGCAAGTTCAGGACAAACTACCTATTCAAATAATATTGTAAGTATTGGAGATAATACCGGAAATACATTTTTTGGTTTCAATGATCAACTATCGGGCGTTTTAAGAAATTACTTTTTCAATACTTTATATATTGGGGGTAGACCAACTGTTGGAACAAACATCAGTGCAGCCCTGTGGAGTAACAGTTCATCTAATACCCGGGATTTTAGGAATAATATTTTCCATAATGCCCGCAGTAATAACGGAGCAAGTGGTACACATTATGCAGCCTACTACAATTACACCACAAATACAAATCTCACAAACAATTTCAACAACTACTTCACTACGGGCACAGGTGGTGTTTTGGCATTTTACAATAATGCCAACAGGCTAACTTTGATTGATTTACAGTTGGCAATGGGACGTGACGCAAATAGTGTGCAGGAAAATCCAATGTTTGTGCTGCCGAATGGACTACTTCCTGAAGACTACAAAGCGCGTCGCCATCTGCGTGGAACTGCCATAATGGGATTCGACACCGACTTTGGTAACAATACTCGTCCTGTTACTCCGCAAATGGGAGTCTGGGAACGAATAATAACTTTTTGGAAAGGCAGTGTCAGCAACGATTGGAATACAGCAGAAAACTGGACTGCAGGTTTTGTACCTTATTCCGGCGATGATATTGATTTTGATGCTTTACCACTGAATGATGCTGTAATGGATCAGAACCGCATCATTGGAAATCTGACCAATGCTCAATCAACATATGGTGTGGTTATTAACAGCCATAAACTGACGATGAACGGTGATATGATATTAAGCAACGGAGCACAAATCGACGCTTCGAACTTTGGTTCTACACTCGAATTTTCAGGAACAAGTGCTCAGTCAATTCCCGCCGGAAGTTTACTCAACAATCAGGTTTACAATCTTACAGTAAACAATGCAAATAATGTCTCCCTATCCGGCACATTGAATATTCTGAATGTTCTTAAAGCCACCAATGGAAGACTAAATGCAGTAAGTCAAGCGTCTAACATTATTTATCGCGGTTCAACTGAGCAAACAATAGAAAATAACCTGTTCAGCGACGATCAGGTGTTCAACCTGACCATTGATAATGCTGTCGGTGTAAGTCTTAATTCTGCACTTGAAGTTACTAATAATATGTTGATCGATTCGGGAAAACTATTTAGTATTGCTCCCGACAAGCAGTTGCGAGTGAATGGAACTCTAACCAACAATGCCGGCACATCAGGTTTGGTAATTGCCTCTACTGCAGCAGGTACCGGCTCTCTCATTCACAACACCAACAATGTACCGGCAACTGTGAACCGATTTATCCACGGAGCTGCTCTTAACTGGCACTTTATGTCATCTCCTGTGAGCGGACAGGAAATAAGCGGCGAATGGAGACCTCCCGGAACTTATGCCGATGGAACCGGCTATGACTTATATGTGTGGGATGAACCAAACACATGCTGGGTTTACAATCTCAACAACTCGGTTGCGCCCACATGGCCGACGGTTCATCCTCAATCACAATTTGTTCCCGGTCGTGGGTATTTGTATGCTTTCCAAGCACTTACACCCACCAAACAATTTAGGGGAAACCTAAATAATGGAATAGTAGAACGGTATCTCGCGTTTACCTCAACCGATGATTATGCAGGGTTCAACTATATCGGCAATCCATATCCGAGCAGTATCGACTGGAAATCGGCAACAGGCTTCAGCAGAAGTATGCTGTTTCTCAATGGAGATGGATACGACAAATGGATATGGAATCCGGAGGCAGGAAATTACGGGGTATATAATTCTGCAGACCCCGGTGATGTCGGAACAAATGACATTTCGAGATTTATTGCTCCAATGCAGGGATTCTTTGTAAGAGCATCGAACGCCGGACAATTTCAATTTAACAACAATGCACGAAGCCACACCGGAGCAAGTGCCTGGAGAACCTCGTCAACTGCGAACAGTCATCACTATGCGTTCATCGGGATAAGGGATATTACTTCAACAAAAAGCGATGAAATCAAACTAACATTGAACAGTGAAAAAAGAGAGGCTGGCGCATTAAAATTATTCAGCCACGACAAAACAGCACCCTCACTCTATGTTACCGAGAAAAAGAAACATTATTCGGTTTTTAGTCCGGGAAAAACCGAACATATCGACCTGTCGTTTAAAGCCGGACTAACCGGTGAATACGTTCTTTCCTTCAGAAGCAATACAACGGCAGGCGATACTATCATCCTGGAAGATCTTTTCCTGAATAAATCACAGGACTTGACTGTGTACCCGGAATACCGGTTCTTGGCATCTGTAAACGATACAGAAAATCGCTTCCGGATACGTTTTACCAACGCAGGTACAACCAATAATCCCGTTGCAAAAATTTACTCGCAAGCTCGTATGCTTATCGTCGATATAACAGCTTTGCAAAACAATTACAATATCACAATTACCGATACAAGCGGAAAAATAATTCATCGAGGGGTGATTGAGGGTGGTAAAATACACGAACAACTACTTGCAGCCAAAGGGGTATATTTCGTTCATTTAACAGAAATAAACGGACAAACTTCGATAAAATCGAAAGTAATACATTAATTATGGATTTAACAAATCAAAAACAATAAACATTTTTTTTAATTTAATTTTCACTTTCTAAAAACAAAATTTTATGAAAAAACTATTCGTATCTTTTGTGGCAATTGCAGCGATAGCTGTAATGTCAGGTCGGGTCAACGCACAGGCAGATGTAAACACAACAGCAGGTGCAAACATCATCACTCCGATTAGTCTTACAGAAACAAGCGAGCTTCATTTCGGAAGCTTAAGTGTATCAGCAGAATCAGGAGGTACTTGCATCCTTTCAACAGGAAATGTAAGATCTAATACAGGTAGTGTAAATCTATCAAATGCAGGCACTGCCCACAGAACAGCTGCATATAATGTAAATGGCTCTGCCAATGCTGCGTATGTTATCACATTACCGGGCACAATCACAGTAAACCATAGTGGTGGTGAAACGATGACTGTAAGCGATATTAAAGCCAAACCCGCCAGTGCTGCCGAAGGCACCGCAGGAACTTTATCTGCCGGTGGTATTGATACATTTACTGTTGGTGGTACACTTACAGTAGGAGCAGCTCAGGCTACAGGAGCATACACAGGCACGTTTAATGTAACTGTGGCCTACAACTAAACAAAATATATTAACAATTTGCAATTATTGACATAATATGAAAACGTGTTTAAAACTTTTTGCAGTGATTTCTGTTTGTTTGTTGAGTGCCGGAGCTTTAGTGGCCCAGACAACAGGCACTGTTACTGCCAATTCATCGGCAGAAATTGTAGCTCCGCTTGTGATTGCTGATAATTCCGGTATGGCTGGAGGAACAACCCTGAACTTTGGCAGAATGACAATTTCGCCGACTCAAAGTGGAACTTCTATTTTATCAGCAGCAAATGTGCGAACAGTAACCAATGGAGTTATAGCAGTAGAGGCTTCTACAACTTCAACGGCGAGTTTTTCAGTGAACGGCAAAGCTGGTTCAACCTACGCAATTACTTTACCTGCTGGACCTGTTGCTATAACGAGATCAGGCGGACCTGAGACAATGACTGTGACAGCATTCACAGCACTACCGGCATCAGCAGGAGTTGAACAGTTAACCGGAACATTGGTTGGTGGAACTGATACTTTTACTGTTGGAGGAACATTGCAGGTAAATGCAAATCAGGCTGAAGGTATCTACAACGGTACTTTCAACGTAACAATTGCTTATAACTAATGACCTCAGAACATGACAGATGAACAGAATTCATCTGTCATGTTTTTGCTAAATCAAGTCAAAATAAATAAATGATATCACGAAAACTGTATCACTTTTTCCTGCTGGCATTCATTTTTGTTTGTCAAAATCTTTCGGCTCAACAAGTACAGACCGCCCGAATTTCAACCGAAATTCTCCCACCAAATCGTTTAGAGGAAAACCAGCGGTTGAGGTTTGGAACGTTTGCTATGGGAGGTCAGGATGGTTCGATCAGCTTGACTGTAAACAATGAGCGTGTTGCAACCGGAAGGATACAACTTATTGATAGCCAACACAATGTAGGAAAGTTTACTTTTTTCTCCCGACCTGGTAGTCTGATTACCTTAACACTGCCGCAGCAATGTGTTCGACTTTCTGCTGACAACAGCAAATATTGCATTACCCTGAATAAGTTCACTGCCAATATCCCTGAGTGTGGCGTATTCACATCCAATGAAAACGGGATAACTGAAGTTAATGTTGGCGCAACACTTAATGCCATAACTACCGGAAATACAAATACGGGATTTACAAATAATACCTATGAAGTAGTTTTTTTGTATAATTAAAAGCTTATGAATCATATCATTAAAATATTATTGTTTACATTCATTTTACCAGTCGGATTATTTTCGCAGGGTAATTTGCTTGTAACTCCAACACGTGTATCCTTTGAAGGAAATAAAACGCGTGAAGACCTCAATATTTCTAACATCGGAAAAGATACAGCTGTATATGTTATCTCCTTTCTTAAATACAGAATGAACGAAAATGGCAGTTTTACCGAACTTGATCGAAACGATCAGTCAATTCAGTTCGCTGACGAATACATAAGAATTTTTCCCCGCAGGGTAACGTTACCCCCCAACGAATCGCAAACCATACGCCTTCAGTACCGACGTCCTTCCGACATGAAACCCGGAGAATTGCGCTCACATCTATACTTCAGGGCCGAAAAAGAAACTGCACCACTTGGGATGGACGAGGCAACAAATGATTCGGTAAAAATGTCGGTAAGAATAACCCCGATTTTTGGCATTAGCATTCCGGTAATAGTGCGTCATGGTGATTTATTGCTGAATATGAATATCTCAGATGTAAATCTAAACATGAATGATGTAAGTACCGGAACTCTTTCGATGTTTCTAAATAGGGAAGGTAACAGGTCAGCATACGGAAATATCAAAGTTGTTTTTCAACCAACACATGGAAAAGAAGTTGAAATTGCCTTAGCTAATGGCGTTGGAGTATACACTGAGATCGCTCGTCGCCATTTTACTTTCAGAATACAGTTGAACGAGGGTGTAAAACTAAGCAATGGTAAACTCATCATCACTTACACAACTCCATTTGAAGACGGAAATAAACTACTGGCTCGTTCAGAGTTTAATCTTGAATAAACAGCTATGCAAATCAGGGAAACAATTGACTGCCGAAATTCATGCAAATCATTTATAAAACAGCACTAACAGCACTATTCTTGTGTCTGAGTATTGTCCTATTGTCTGGCCAAAACACAGCACCGGGGCTCCCTCAACGTTCGGCTACGGTGATGGCTACGCAGGCTATGCACTTTGGCGATATTACCGTCGTTCAAGGATCATCAGGCGGAACAGTTACTGTTGATCACAATGGAATGCGCAGCGCAACCGGAAACGTACTTCTTTTAAACATGGGAAACATCCCGCGACAAGCTATTTTCGAATTCAAACTTTGTCCGGGACGAATAGTGAGTTTTAATTTCCCACCCTTTATTAATCTTACAGGTCAAAATGGTGGTACAATCAAACTGGAGTTGGGACAAACGAACTACGGCACCAATGGTTCAACATTTATATCGAATAAGGGTTGCGACGATATACACCTGATTCATTTAGGCGGAACAATAGAAGTAAATGATATCAGTACACATCCCGGAGGTCTTTACACCGGTACTTTCAACATTACCTTTATTCAGCAATAAACCGACAAAAAATGCAGGTTGAAAAACGACTATTAATTTTTCTAATTATGTTATTGTCCTTGACATTGCTGCAAGGTCAAAGCCAGAAACTGCAAAATACAGAGTCGTTTTCTCTTGCAATAGAATTCGAACAAATCGGACAAAAGAACTTCACAGCTTTGTACAACGATTTAACCAATGAAATTTATCTCCCCATACAGGATATTTTTGAGTTTTTAAAAATCCACCATGAATCCTTACAAGATGGCAAAAACATTACGGGCTTTATCCAAAACGAGAAAAACACTTATCAAATTAACAGTGAAAACAACACCATCACATATAAAGGAAGCACCTTACAGACAAACAATCAGCATCTGATTTATGATTTGGGGATATTATATCTTTCATCCAAAATATGGGAGGAAACATTTGGATTTAAAATTGAATTTAACTTCAGAGCTTTGTCGGCCACCATGGGAGCTGATTTTGAATTTCCATTGGTTCGCTACAACAAGCTGGAACTTGCAAGATCAAACCTGAAACACATCAATGGTATCACCCACTACGACGATTCCATCGCCCGAAAATATCACATGTTCAGATTCGGGATGGTTGACTGGTCAATATCGGCAATGCAGGGACTTCGTAACGAAAACAGAATTGGGATCGCAGCAGGAGCAGAAATCCTTGGGGGAGAAGCCTCAGTGTGGCTAAATTACTCCGATGTATTCGGACTAAATCGGAATCAGCAAAGATATTACTGGAGATGGGTCAACAATCAATCACGCATAATACGTCAATTACAGGTTGGTCGGATATATAACACCACCATCGCCTCACTTCTAAATCCGGTTGATGGTATAAGCATTACAAATGCGCCTACAACGGTAAGAAAAGCCCTTGGAAGCTACCAGATTACAGATCATACATCTCCCGATTGGTTGGTCGAACTTTATATTAACAATGTGCTTGTTGACTACACAACCGCCGATGCCTCCGGATTTTTCCGTTTCGAGGTGCCTATAACCTATGGCTCAACCAACATAATGTTGAGATACTATGGACCAAACGGTGAGGAACAATCTGAGGAAAGAAATTTTAACATGCCCTACAACTTTCTTCCTGCCAGAGAATTTGAATACAGGCTAACAGCTGGTTATGTGCTCAACGAATTGAACTCCCGATATGGAAGGGCGGAAGTAAATTATGGTATCACTAAAGGAATTACAGTGGGTGCCGGGATGGAATACTCCGGAACAATCGCCGGTAACAGCCCTTATATACCGTTTCTTACTGCATCACTACAGCCCTTAAATCGACTGCTGGTAATCGGTGAATACGCACATCAGGTACGAACTAAGGTAATGTTGAATTATACGCTGCCCGGGAACTCAATCATCGAACTGAATCACGCTCGTTTCGACAAAGATCAAACAGCCATCATCTTTAATTATCTGGAGGAAAATGCTGCACGAATATCTGTGCCTTTTGCTGCCAAAAAATATTCAGGATTTGCGCGTGGAGGTTTCCGACAGTTTAATTATAGTAATTTCTCCTACAATTCGGGCGAAGCTTCGATCTCTGCTTTCATGGGAAGGTTCAATGCCAACCTAAGCAATTTCATCAGCTGGACAACTGTATCGTCACCCTTTGTGTTTTCGCATTTGTCGTTGGGATACCGACTGCCCAAAAACCTGAATATAAGAGGTTCGGCTCAATACAATTTCACCAACAATCGCTTCATTTCCTATAAAGCAGAAATTGAAAAACAACTTTTTCATAGAGGAATGTTGACGGCAGGATATGAAAACAATCTTCAGTCGGGATTCAATAGCATCAATATTGGATTTAGATACGATTTCTCGTTTATGTCGGCTTTCAGTTCTGCGAATTTCACTAACAACAGAATTATCAGCTCCCTAAACGCACGGGGTAGTTTGGCTTTCGGTAGTGGCAACAAATATATTCATGCCGACCGACAAAATGCTGTGGGCAGATCTGGAGTTTCGGTACATCCATTTATCGACGTTAATCATGATGGCGTTATGAATGATGATGAACCTCTGGCCGAAAATATGCATGTCAGAGCCAAAGGTGGGCAAATGATTGTACGAGAAAAAGACAATATTATTCGGTTAACGGGCCTGGAGCCTTTCGTTGAATACGGACTTATTCTCGATGAAACTGGCTTGGAAAACCTCGCTTTGCAAATCAGCGAAAAGAACATCCTCATTACTACTGACCCAAATCAGTTCAAAAAAATTGAAGTCCCGGTTACACCTATGGGTGAGGTTTACGGAACTGTTGTTCAGGAATCTGATGAAGGTATTGGTCGCATACTTCTAAATATCATTAACGATAACGATAGTTTGATTGCCCGCACACAATCTGAATCAGATGGGTTTTTCTCCTATTTGGGATTAAAACCCGGAAATTATTGTATTGCGGTGGATACAACACAGTTAAGGATGTTAAACATGTATGCCGATGTAACATCGTTTGTAATAAATCCTTCCGTAGATGGAGATATGGTGAATGTAGGAAAGATTCAATTGCGTAAACGAATTATCCAAGCAGAGGATAGTCTGGTAATTGACACATTAGCAAATGAAAGGGAAACAAAATTCAGAATAACCAAAGAATTTAACTCTCCGGTGTTATTCGACTTCGATAAATCCGAAATTAGAGCGGAAGTAAAACCATACCTTACTGAGCTTGCTGATGCACTAAAACAAAATCGTTGTATCAAACTGCAAATTGAAGCTCACACCTGCTCGATTGGATCTGATTCGTACAATATGCGACTGAGCGAACGAAGAGGTCGGTCAGTTATGAACTTCCTTGTCAATGAGGGTGTAACAGCAGACCGATTGAGCATCAAAGCTTATGGAGAAAGAAAACCAATGTACGACAACAGAACCAAAGCAGAAAGAGCGTTGAACCGACGTGTAACATTTAAAGATCTTTCATCAGATGAATGTGAACCTGAAATGGACATCAAATTCTCAAAAAAGACAAATTCATCGGATGAAATTCATCAATCCAACGATAGTGTTTTAGCTCTTCCATGCACTCCTGTTTGCAATCTTCACCAAAACGAGCATCAGGGGGACCTCAACCAACACGCCAACAACCGCAACGAGGGTTGCTCCGGAGTTGAGTCCAAACAACACTATAGCCACCGCTACAGCGAGTTCGAAAAAATTGCTTGCTCCAATGAGGGAAGCAGGTGCCGCGATATTATGCGGCAGCTTCCATTGCTTTGCCCATCCATAAGCTATGAAGAAAATCAGAAATGTCTGGATAATCAAAGGAATAGCAATCAACAGTATATGCAACGGATTCTTAAGAATCATATCGCCCTGAAACGAGAAGATGATAATCAAAGTGAGCAGCAGTCCGCCGATTGTAATTCCGGTAAATCGTTTCAGAAAAACGTTTTCAAAGTATTCTTTTCCCCAACTTTGAATAGTAACATTTCTCACAACATAAGCTGCAGTTAAAGGGGTGACCACAAACAAAACCACCGACATTATCAGGGTATTCCAAGGTATGGAAACCCCCGAAACACCCAACAGCAAAGTAACAATGGGAATGAATGCAACAATAATAATCAGGTCGTTGATAGCTACCTGCACCAGGGTATAGGCCGGATTCCCTTTAACAAGGTGACTCCACACAAAAACCATCGCTGTACAGGGTGCAGCACCGAGCAATACTGCCCCTGCCAGATATTCCTTAGCCAAATCAGCAGGAATAAACAATTTATAAATCACAAAGAAGAACAGCCATGCTATTCCAAACATCGTAAATGGTTTAATCAGCCAGTTAACCACCAGTGTAACGGTAAGTCCTTTTGGCATCTTCGCAGCATCAACAATACTTTTAAAATCAATTTTCAGCATCATTGGAAAAATCATGACCCAAATGAGTATTGCTATGGGAAAAGAAACATTGGCATATTCCAATTGGTCAAGTGCTTCAGGAATACCCGGAAAAAACCTGCCAACGGCTATTCCTGCTATGATACACAAGGCTACCCAAAGCGTTAAGAATCTGTCAAAAAATGACATCTCCCTTGATTCAGCACTCATAAGCACGGCTTAATTGATTCGAGGTAAAATTGATAAAACCGCGATTTTATTTCATCTCTAACACGGATAAATTCGCTCCAAATAAACGCTTCGGATCCCACAGTATGACTTGGATCATCGAAACCAATATGTAGTCGGGTTTTTACTTTTCCCAGGAAAGCCGGACATGATTCCCTGGCGCCTCCACAAACAGTGATTACATAGTCCCATTCGTCGCCGAGGTACTTTTGCACCGAATCGGATGTATGTTGACTGATATCAACACCTGTTTCAGCCATTGCTTTTACTGCTTTTTGATTGAGCTTTCCACTTGCTTCTGTACCCGCAGAACAAACGGTGATATGCGAATCGAACGACTGTAAAAAACCATGTGCCATTTGGCTGCGACAGGAATTTCCTGTACAAAGTATCAGTATTTTCATATATTCAATTTGATTTATTGACGTTTTATTTAATTGGATTCTTCATTTAAATACCGGGCTGCACACCGCTAAATGGTGCTACCCACATTTTGCCTTAGCAACGCCTGCAAGCAATAATCAATTCAGTTAGCAGCGCATTTCCTGAAACACTTCACCAGATTCGCTCAGGGGATATAAAGCATGTTTTGAAGAGTATTGCCTGATCTCCTTTTAAAAAAATGCTATCCTTGCTTACAGGATCCATTTTCATCACAAACGCTGGCGGATGATTTTATGTAGCTAAAAAAAGCATCAAACTTGCCGAGCTTATCTTCTATACATCTCTGACATAAACAATAATTGATTTTTAACCCGTCGATATCACCTTGAATCAATCCTATGTCGCGTAACTCCTTCAGATGTTGCGATACAGTTGTTCTGCTTAATGGTAATTGATCGGAAATATCGCCAGAAATACACGACTTGGTTTCAGCAAGATATTTCAGAATTGCCAAGCGGGCAGGATGCGATATCACCCTGGCAAATGATGCCAATTCCTGCAATTCGTCATCAAAAATGTGTAACTTTCTCATAAACTATTTTTTATGTCGCAAACATACGACATAAAATTCGAATAATTGGTATTTAGGCATTTCATTTTGATGAATTATTAGAAAAGGGCTTATAATGAGCCCGAAAAAACAACCCAGCGGCAATAACCACCCGGATAGTCAAAAGAAACAAAAATTTTAGATGTAAAAAGTATAAATGAAATAGATACCCACAAGTATAAATATAACTGCTACAACCCTGCGAAACCAGAACTCGAAAATTTTGATTTTTTTATAAACATTACCTACTCCCGCAACACTGTAAGCCAGTATCCATGCGAAAATAATGACTGGCAACCCGGTTGCAAGAGCAAAAACTACCGGCAACAGCAAACCTTCAGGCGAAGCAACCGACAACGGCATTAATCCCCCAAAAAAAAGAACAGCACTGTACGGACAAAATGCCAGGGAAAAAACAACTCCGATTGACAGCGAACTCCATATGGTTCCGCTTTTGGCTCTTTCTTCCATTTCCGAACCACTTTTTTGGAAAAATCTAAAGTTGATTTTAATAAAATCAAACATCAAAAAACCCATCAAAATTAAAAATGGACCTAGAATATAACCTCCATAAAGACTAAGCCATTGCTGAATTTTAAAAGAACTTCCACCTTGTTTGAAAATCACAATAAGCAGAACCCCAAGCACGGTATAAGCAATTATTCCTCCAAGGGTATAAAAAATCCCGTTCAGAAAAATCTTCTTCTTACTCTGCAGGTCTTTGCTGATATATCCGATTGCAGCGATATTAGTCGCTAATGGACACGGACTGATAGCCATCATGATTCCCAGCAAAAAAGCCGACAGCAGGGGAATTTCGGAATTTGAAATTAATGACTGAAGAAATTCCATTTTACCTTTTATTTTTATTTGATACCAACCACAAAAGTACAACGATGTTGTCTCTTATTAAAATTTCTGAAATAAGTTGACTGAATGTCTGACAGGAAAACAGCCTCATGTCACTGTTTCAAAATGCCATTATTTTCTTCCTGTTACTTAATCTCTTCATCAGCCGGTAAATCAACAATCAACTTACATCGGATTTCTGAGCCAAGGTTGCCAAAGAAAAAAGCTATCAAAATTCACATGGCTGTTTTTTCAGGTTTTGAAGTAATCTGTGTTAGTAATTATAACGACAGATAATCACTAATCGTTTTTACTACAGTGCTTTTTAAACCAGCAGCGTCAGTCAATGCCTTAGAAAAAGCTTCATCTGTCAAATTCACAAATTCTTCGCCTCTTACAACAATCAGGCTGCTCCAGGCTACTTCATATTTTTCGGCAAGTGCTTCGTTGGTTTTAACTGTAAAGTCAATTTCTACAAACTTCACATCCTCATTTCCGGCAAAATGATCATGAATAGCCTCCTGAGTTATTTGCTTAATAGCATCGCAGGTCTTACACCGCTGTTTGCCATGAAAATAGTACACCATAACTTTGGCTGTTTCTGCCTGAATGGTTGTTTGCTCAACCGATTCCTGCCTGGCCAGCCTTCCACATGCCGTAAGGAGTATTATTACAAGACCTGATAAAAGAATATTTTTCATGATTTTTTGAATGCAAGCATACTTTTCAACTCGGTAACTGAGGGCACGAAACCTTTCAGAACAACCTTACCATCAATCACTAAAGCCGGAGTAATCATAACCCCAAATGCCATGATTTCTACAATATCATCAACTTTGATGATATTGGCATCGATACCTGAATCTTTCACGGCATCAGTCACATTCTTCAGCAGGTTTTTGCATTTTGGGCAACCCGGACCCAACACTTTGATTTCCATATTCGTTATTTATTAGTAGTATGTTTGGAGGTATTGTTCGTTGCCGATTTCGAAGCAGGTCCTGTCGTATCCACCTGCCCATTCATTAACCTGGGCAACAACCAATCGCAGAGAGAGGAGAGTTGTTGGTTTTGTTTGTTTAACAATAGTTGTATCTCGTATTTTGATTACTGGCAAATGATTTTCATTTGTTGGACGGTAATTTTGACAAGCAAAACCATTTATATATGTTGCTATGTCTAACAGAGTTTTCATCTCCCACCCATCAGGAATTTCCCCCTTCAATTCGGCATTATACACCATTTTTCCGCCCGATGACTTGTAGCTTCGTCTACGCTCAGCTACCTCTCCTTGCTCGTTGAGTTTACCTTGAGCTTGGTTACTGAGCGAAGTCGCAGCAACGTTGAAGGGAAAATCGAACTGCACAAACCAATAATCGTACAGCGTTTTTGCCATGGCTTCCAACTCGCGGTTTATGCAGTTGTTGAGTTCTATTTTGGCGTCAAGGTCGGAAAGGACAATAGCAAGTATTTCTTGTTGATTTCTATCAGGTAAGTTAATTGGGCAATCTGCAAAAGTTCGAGCAACAACTAAATCGCCTTCATTCAAAATATATTTTTCAATATCATCAGAGCTAACTGATTTCTTAACGTTGTCTAATGAATTACCATCATCATCAATGTCGCTAATTCTTAGATACCTGAATTTAGATTCATCAAAATCCTCAGCCGATGCAGGGATACCATACTTTCCAATTTCCCCCTTTTTGCATAAATCTTTCAAAACCACTTTATTCATACCTCAATCCTTTTAAATTATATTGAATTTCGTCAGTTGTGCCATCGACAGGCTCAGGCGCCGGCGTCCGGGTGGTTAAGTTATCTGAGATTGTTGAAGATGTCGAAGATGTCGAAACCAACTTACCTGAAGCATTCGAAACCACCAAATCATGCGGATATTGTGTGTAATTCTTTGCAAGGTCACTGAGCTTGTTGAAGCGACTCTCCATCAAGGCCTCCTTCTGCTTTCTGCAAAAAGCTTGTTTAAGTTTTCTTCAAATCCTTTCATTTTGGCTTCAAATTCAGCGGCTGTAATGTCTACATATTCAATTTTCACCTCAAAATATTGCCCTGCACTCAGTGAGTAGTTTTTTTGTTTTATTTCGTCGTAGCTCACCACCACCGAAAAATCTTCAAGTGCTACTTTGTTATTGAATGTGTCAATAATTTGCTGTTCTTCTATGGCGGTTAAAACCGTTTTTTGGTTTTTGCCTTCCTTTTGGAAAAATCGCTTTCGTTTTGTCTGCCAAAAAGCTCCGATATAAAATGCTGCGGTTTTAGTTTGGCGGTGTCGGCTCCCAATTGCAAAAGCAACATTTCGGAATCGTCTTCGGAATATTCAGCAATTACTTTTTCCCAGTTTTCGGCTTTCTTTAATTTGCTGTCGAGTTTCTTTACCTCAAACGCAAATTTGTCGTTCATAAATTT